>JAACEH010000040.1 GCA_011682595.1 Anaerolineaceae bacterium | reverse complement strand
ATATCGAGGCAACAGTTGCCGCACTCGAGGCGTCCTTCGCAGCACTCGCCGATGAAGAACTCGCCTTCAAATTTCACGGCGGCCTGATCGGCGGCGGCCATCAGACGAGTTCCGACGGGGACCTCAACTTCGATTCCACTGGGCTCGAACCTGACTTTTGGCATCTGGGTTGCTCCTGGACTGGCTGCGACCAACCTGGGTCGCAGGGTTAGAGGTTTTCCTCGAAAATCCTGATGTACGCTTTCTTGTACAGCTTCCGTATATACTCACCGACCATCTCTTCGAACTTGGCGTTTCTGACGGCCGCCTCGACTTCATCCTGGACTTCCGTGAAGGGGATCGTGCGACCTTCCACTCGCTCCAGGGGCTTGATCACGTAGACATCTCGCGGACAGACGATGGGGTCGCACACCGTGCCGACGGGCTGTGAGAACAGGGCCGCGTCGACGGCGTCCTCATGATAGCTGCCCTTGCCGAGACTCGGCCAGAGTCCCCCTTCGCTTGCTCTGGATCCAGTCGAGTACTTCCGGGCCAGGCGGCGAAGTCCTCGCCGCTGCGGGCTCGTCGGACCAGGCTCCGGGCCAGCGACAGCACCGCCTCGGCGCTGGCGTAGTCCTGGCGGCGAAGCCGGATCAGTTGCATGCGAGCCTGGGTCTTGGGCTGGTACCGTTCCTGCTTGACGCGCTCGTAGTAGTCGAGGAGTTCCTGCCGCGTGACGGAGATTTTCGGCCCGATGGCCTCGTTCAGAAAATACTGGACCATCATGCGATCGACCGCATTCTGCCGCCACTGGTCCTCGGTCAGTCCCGCCGCGGCCAGCTTCTGACGCCACTTCGCCATGCTGCCGCCGGACATGGCCACCAGGCGTTGCCGCTTCTTTTCGATCTCCTTATCGAAGTACTTGATGTGCTCTTCGCGGGCCTGCTTCTTCGCTTCCTGCAGGGCGAGTTGCCGACTGATCTCGGCCCGCAGACGCGTCGAGAGTTCCAGGCGGACGCGAGCCTCGAACTCTTTTTCCTCGAGGACCTTGGACCACTGGGCCATCTGGCCGCGAATCGGCCGCACCAGGTCTTCGCGGGTGATGATTTCACCGTTGACCTCGGCCACGATCAGGTTGACGACTTTCAGCCTCTGGCCTTCTTCGGAGATCGTCAGTTCCTGTGAAACGCCGGTCGCACCGGGCGGCTCTGCTGGTTCACTGCCGCCGTCGGCCAAGGCCTTGTCCAGGTCGGCCCGGTAGCGCGGGGCCTCGGGCTGAAGCGGCTGCCGGTCGGCCGTGTTCGTGACCACGCCTCCCGCCGAAGGGGTCGGCCGGCCCGGATCGCCCGTCCTCCGTAGCAGTGCCACTGCGGAGGCTGGATCGGCCACGTCCATTTCCTCAGCCGTCTCCGCCGTGTAGGGCGTGGAGGGGTTCACATCGCTGAGCACCGGCCGTTTGACATCGGCCAGCGGCAGGCGAAGGCCCTCCTCGCTTTCGTCCAGGAGCTGCGCCTCGCCACAGCCGCTCAGGGCGACAGCCGCCAGGCCCAGCAGGACCGCAAACATCTTCACGCCGACATAGCGCACAACAAGACCTCCTCGAGAGACGAATTATTGTACCGTCCCGGCCGCCCGACAGCAAGCCCGACCACCCAAGCACCGAGTGGGTTCGCCGGCTCTTACGACTCCCGCGACAGCAGTCGCTTCATTATGATCACCAGCCGCAGCGGATCCATCGACTCCGGCCGCAGACGCAGGTAAACCGTTTGCTCGTTGATTATCCTGACCTTTCCCGGGGCTTCGGAAAACAGCGGCCCGACGGTCTGCAGATTGTCCAGCGTGAAGATCACGTCGTTGGCGACCGACTTGATGCCGCTGATCCTCCAGCGCTGGGCATGGATGCGAATCTCCTGCAGGTCGAAAAGAAGCTCCGCCGGCGGCGCCAACTTGCCGAGCATATCGACCACGTCCTGGCGAACTTCCTGGAGCAGCTCGATGGTCCTGGCCCGGCTGATCATGCGGTAAACGGTCATCCTCTGGCGGTCGCCGGGGGCGTAGTCCCGGGGCAGGTAGGCGCTGACGCCGAGTTCGACGACCGTCTCGAATTCCTCCTCTACCTCCAGCCCCTTGGCTCGCCGGACGGCGTCCTCCAGGAGGCCGCAGAACAGTTCGTATCCGACCGCCGCGACGTGGCCGCTCTGCTCGGGGCCCAGGATGTTGCCGGCCCCGCGAATCTCCAGGTCGCGCATGGCGATCTGGAAACCGCTGCCCAGTTCGCTGAACTCCTCGATGGCTTTCAGACGCTTGACGGCCTCGGGGCGGATCGGGCGGTCGCGAGGCAGGAGCAGGTAGCAGTAGCCGCGATGCTTGTAGCGTCCGATGCGGCCGCGGAGCTGGTGCAACTCGGCCAGGCCGAACAGGTCGGCCATGTTGATGAACATCGTGTTGGCGGTCGGTATGTCGAGACCGCTCTCGATGATGGTCGTGCTGACCAGGATGTCGGCCCGCCGCTGGAGAAACTCGTGCATTCGCTCTTCGAGTTCCCGCTCGGGCAACTGGCCGTGGGCCCAGACGACTCGGGCTTCCGGCGCCAGGGCGGCGATCCGGGCGCTGATGCTCTGGATGTTGTGGATGCGGTTGTGCACGAAGAAAATCTGCCCGTCGCGGTTCAGTTCGCGAATGATGGCCTGGCGGATTCGTTCGTCGTCCCAGCGGCAGACTTCCGTGCGGATGCTCTGACGGTCCTGCGGCGGAGTCGACAGGCTGGATATGTCGCGGATACCCAGCAGGCTCATGTGCAGCGTTCGCGGAATCGGCGTCGCGGTCAAGGTCAGCACGTCCACCGTCTTGCGGAACCGTTTCAGCCGCTCCTTGTGCTCGACGCCGAAGCGCTGTTCCTCGTCGATGACCACCAGCCCCAGGTCGGCGAACTCGACGTCCTTGCTCAGCAGGCGGTGCGTGCCGATCAGCACGTCGACCTGTCCCTTGCGAACGCGGTTCAACACCTCCTTCTGCTGCTTGTGGGTCAGGAAGCGGCTGAGCATGGCCACCGTTACCGGGTAGTCGGCCAGGCGTTCGCTGAAGGTGCGCTGGTGCTGCTCGGCCAGGATGGTCGTCGGCACGAGGATGGCCGACTGTTTGCCGGCCTCGGCCGCCTTGAAGACCGCCCGTACGGCCAGCTCGGTCTTGCCGTAACCGACGTCGCCGCAGATCAGCCGGTCCATGGCCCGGGGCGATTGCATGTCCTTCTTGATCTCGCTCATCGAGGCCATCTGATCCTCGGTCTCCTGGTACGGGAACGAGGCTTCCATCTCGCGCATCCAGAGTGTGTCGGGTGGGAAGCGGAATCCCGGCTGGCTGCTGCGGGCGGCTTCGGTCTCCAGAAGCTCCAGGGCCAGGTCGCGCACCGCCTCGGCCACCCGCTCTTTGCGGGCCGCCCAGGACTTGCCCCCCAGTTTCGACAGCACGACCGTGCTCTTAAAGCCCCCGATGTACTTCTGCACCAGGTGGACGTGCGAAGTCGGCACGTACATCCGGGTGCCGCCCCGGTACTCGATGGACAGGTAGTCCTCGACCTTGCCTTCCTGGCGCAACATCTCGACGCCCAGGTAACGGCCGATGCCGTGAACCAGGTGGACGACGTAGTCGCCCTGCTTCAGCTCCAGAAACGAGTCGATGGGCCGCGACTTGACCCGCCGCACAGTCGGCCGGCGGACCTTGTAGCGCTGAAACAGTTCGTGGTTGCTGACCACGACCACCTTGGCCTCAACCAGGCGGAAGCCCTCGCTCAGTGGGCCGACGCCGGTCTCGACCGCCTGCTGCAACTCAGGCGGCATGTTGCTGATGAGTTCCCCGAGCCGCCGGCTTTCGCCCTCGTTGTCCGAGAATATCCAGATCGTGTTGCCTTCGGCCAGCTCGGTCAGCTCTTCCTTGACGCGGTCGACTTTGCCGCTGAACCGCTGGACGGTCTCGACGTGGAACGCGAACTGCGGCCCCTGGCCCGCGCTGGCCGCAAAGCTCCACAGGTCCAGCCGCGGAAACTCGGACCGCTGGCGAGCCAGGCCGTCGTACTGGTAGATGCCGACCGGCGAGGCCAGCCGCGACACGAAGCTGCGGCCCATCTCGGCGATTTCCAGCGGATCGTGCCAGACCGTCAGCGCCTGCTCGGGCAGATAGTTCAGCAGGTTGCAGGTGGCCCCGGGCTTGATCTGGCCCGGCGGCAGGAAGGTGATGGCCACCTGGTCCACCTGGCGGACGCTCCTTTGGGTGGCCGTGTCGAAGGTGCGGATGCTCTCGATGTCGTCGCCGAAAAACTCGATGCGAAAGGGCATGGCCGAAGCCGGCGGAAAGACGTCGAGGATGCCGCCGCGCATGCTGAACTCGCCGCGCATGCCGATCAGGTCGGCCGGCACGAATCCCCGTTCGACCAGCCAGTTCCGCAATTGTTCGGGATCTCTCTGGTCGCCGGTCTTGATGATGAGCGTGTTGTCGTCCAGGTGTCGTGGGCTGGGCACCGGTTGCAGCAGGGCCTGAACCGGGGCCACGATGATGTGCGGCGGGCCGTCATAAGCCTTCCCCAGGCGAGCCCGCAACTCCTTGAGTTTCTTGAGAACTCGAAGCCGCCCGGCCAGGATCTCGTCGCCGACCTCGGCTTCCCGGGGCAGGGACTCCCAGGCGGGAAAGACGTCGACTGTGCAGTCGGTAAAGGCGGCAAGTTCCTCGCGGACATCTTCGCAGTCGTTGATGTGGGCCAGACAGTAGAGGACGACCGGGCAGCAGGGGCGCTTGCGGAGCAGGGCTGCCAGCAGTGCCCGCGCAGAGCTTCCCCACAGGCCTTCGGCGATGGCCGCACCCTGGGTGTCCAGGGCGGAACACAACGCGTCGAAGGCCTCCAGACCGGCCATCAACTGCGGCAGATTTTTCGGCGAGGCCTCCAAAGACTCCTTCCGATGAGTTCGTACTTCGCCGGCCCGTCCCAGGCCGCCGACATCATGCTAACTAATACTACTTCGCTGTCGCGGCGACGTCAACCAATGGGGCGGACAAGCGGTGGTTTTCGGCCTCAGAAGTCCGCAATCGGCGACCGGGGGTGCCGGCCAGGGCCCGTTTCAACAAGAAAAACGCCGCTTTTTATCGCGACAACCCGCTTGGATGAGAGAATAGCGGACCGGCCGATGCGTTGTAAGCAATTGTGCTGCAGTAGATTACGTGGTATCGGGATGGTTTTCCCGAACCCGGTTTGCCTCCGGCAGTTTTGTCCTTAGAGTTTATGAGTGTCAGGTTGCATTTTCGAAAGTGGGAGGGGAGATAAGAGTGATACTGCATCCGAAAGTACTCATCATCTCGCCCGATCAGGCGCGGGCCCAGGCTGTCGAGCGGCTGTTCGAGGGCACCGACTTCCAGATGCTGTTCACCCCGGACGTTCTGTCGGCGATGGCCGTGCTGAAGTCCGAGCACCCGGACGTCATTCTGTTGGACGACAATCCGCGAGAGTTCTTGATCACCGACGCGACGCGCATCTTGAAGTGCCTGAAGGGCGGGGAGTACCTGCCGGTGATGTGCCTGTTCCCGAAAGTGGTCGGGCCGTCGCTGCGGTCGGAAGTGCTGGAGGCCGGGGCGGACGATTACCTGATGGGCGAGATCGAGCCCGTGGAGTTGCAGGCCCGCATACGAAAACTCCTGTCGATCACCATGCTTCACACCGAGTTCCAGCGGAGCAAGGAGCAACTGGAAAACGCGCTGTCCCGCGAGCTGCAACTGATGCGACAACTGCGCAGCGACAACCGACAGCTCAAACAGCGAAGCATCACCGACGGCCTGACCTCGCTGTACAATCATCGCTACCTGATGGAATGGTTGAAGACGGAGTTCAAGATCGCTCGCCGCTACGGCCACCCGATTTCATTCGTCATGGCCGACATCGACCACTTCAAGCAGGTCAACGACAAGTGCGGCCACCCGTTCGGCGACTTTGTGCTCAAGGAGATGGCGGTCATCGCCGGGACGGCGGCTCGCGATTCCGACCTCGTGGCCCGCTACGGCGGCGAGGAGTTCGCCGTCGTGTTGCCGCGAAGCGACCGCCCGATGGTCCGCGCCTTTGCCGAACGTTTCCACAAGGCGGTGGGCGAACGGACCTTCAAAAACGGCTCGCACGTCGTCAACCTGACCATCAGCCTCGGCCTGGCGACCTATCCGCTCGATGCCGAGGTGACCAGCCCGGAGGTCCTGGTCTACCTGGCCGATCAGGCCCTGTTGCAGGCCAAGGCCTCCGGCCGGGACACGGTCATGGCCTGGCACGAGATGGACCTGGAGCATCGGGCCATGGTCCGCCAGCAACTGACCGGCCGCTCGATCGACAGCCGCCCGATGGGTAGCAAATCGTCCCGCCCGAAACGATCCGGCGAGGCCTGAATATTACTCAAGATCACTCTTGGCGAGGCACAAGGAGATTCGCAAACCTCCGCATTGTGCCTCGCTCCCTTTTTTTCCGGGGGGTAGCCAGGTTGAATCCGGGCCACAATGATGCGTGCCCGCCGCGGGCACAAGGCAAGAAAGTTATCCGGCCCCGCCGAAGGAAGTCGCGTTTAGGACAGGAACTCCGAGAGTTTGTCCATTCCTTCGGTGATCTGGTCGACGTCGATTCCCGAATAGGCGAAGCGAATGTACTGATTCGTCTCCCCGGGCAGGGGGCGGCCGAAGTGCCGGCGGGTGCAGAAACTCACGCCGGTCTGGTGCAGGCAACTCTTGCGCAACTCCTCGACGTCGCTGATTCCCTTGCGCTGCATGGCCCCGCTGACGTTGGGGAACAGGTAGAAGGTCGCCTCGGGGCGGTAACACTTCAGGCCCTCGATCCGGTTCAGGGCATCGACCAGGACGTCGCGCCGCTGCTTGAGCGTGGCCACAATCGCGTCCGCCTCTGTGCTCTCGCCCTGCAGACCGGCCAGGGCTCCGTACTGGATAAAGTGGTTCGAGCACGACTCGTCGTTGACGTTTATCTTGGCCACCTGTTCGACGAAATCCGCCGGGCCGACACAGGCCCCCAGACGCCACCCCGTCATGGCGAACTTCTTGCTGAAGGTGTACAGGATAACCGTTCTTTCGGCCATGCCCGGCAGACCGGCGATGCTCATCGGTTGACCGCTGAAGCGAATGTCGAAGTAGGCCTCGTCGGCCAGAACCGTCAGGTCGGCCTCGACGGCCAGGCGGGCAAGTTCCTCCATCTCCCCGGCCGGCGACGAGGCCCCGGTCGGGTTCTGGTAGTTGTTGTAGATCAGGATCTTCGCTCCCTCGGCGATACCCGCCCGGATGGCGTCCATGTCCAGAACGAATCCGTCCGTCTCCTCCAGGAATCCGTAGGGCAGGCCGACCCCGCCGTGAAAATCGATCTGCGATTCGTAAATCGGGTAGCCCGGGTTCGGGTAGAGCACCTTGTCGCCGGGATTCATGGTAACCATGATGAACTTGCCGATGGTGGGCTTGCCGCCCGGCTGGATGGCGATGTTTGCCGCCGTCAGCGACATGCCGCGTGAGGCCGACAGATCCTCGGCCAGGGCCTCGCGCAGGGCGGGGATGCCGGCCGTCGGGCAGTAACCCGTCTTGCCGTCCTTCATGGCCTTGACGGCCGCCTCGATGACATTCGAGGGCGTGATGATGTTCATGTCGCCCAGGTGGAAGGGATAGATCTTCTTGCCCTTGGCGGCCAGTTGGCCGGCCTCCATCGAAACGGCAAAGGCCGTCTCGGTGCCCAGGCGGCCCATGCGCTCTGCAATGGGAATCGTCATTGTGCCCACTCCTTCTTCTTTCGGAAAACTCACCGGACCCGGCCCCATCGGCGCCGGGAGGCCATCAGTCCTGACGGTAGAAAGCTCAGGATACCGAATCGGGGGGCCATTTCAAGTGGCTCTCTTGCCGCGGCGCCAAAAATGCCGGGCCTCAGGTCGAGGCGTGCTTGTAGGCGGCCATCAGAATGTGCCGCAACTGGGCGGTCGTTTTCCGCTTGAGGTAATTCTCGCGGAAATCAAAGGCGAATTTCCCGTGGAAGTGGAGCAACCGTTCCATAAGCTCCTCGCGGGAAAGGGAGGCGATTTCCACCAGGAGATTTGTGGTATGGGCACTGGTCACAGCTTCTTCCCCTCATCCGGTTCAGTCAGACTTTTGTATCAGCGCCTTGCCGTTATCGGCCACATGGCCCATTTTCTTGAAGCCATCGGGGCCCGATTTTACCCCGCGGACCGAACCTGCGCTTCTCGTACGCCGTTTGGGCGTTATAATTGCACCCGCCATGGAGACCTCCCTTTTTGACTACCACTTGCCGGCGGAAGCCATCGCCCAGAAGCCGGCCGACCGCCGCGACCAGAGCCGCCTGATGCGCCTGAACCGGGCCACCGGCACCATCGGCCACTACCGTTTCGACGAACTGCCCACCCTGCTGCGGCCGGGGGACCTGCTGGTCCTGAACGACGCCAAGGTCATCCCGGCTCGGCTGGCCATGCGCCGCAAGACCGGCTCGGTGATCGAAGGACTTTTCCTGAGAGAACTGGACGACGGCCTCTGGGAAATGATGCTTCGCGGCCGCGGCCGAATCAGGGAAGGAGAGTCTCTGGAAATCCAGGGGGCCGAAGGCCAGAGGATTCACCTGTCCGCCAACCGCGGCCAGGGGCTCTGGACCGTGCAGCCACAACCGGCGGTCAAAGCTTCTGACCTGCTCGGCCGCGCGGGCCGCGCTCCGCTGCCTCCCTATATCGACCGCCGCGGAGCCGACGCCGAACTCGATCGCCTGGACGCCGAGCGCTATCAGACCGTCTTCGCCCGCGTTCCCGGCGCCGTTGCCGCTCCGACGGCCGGGCTGCACTTCACGACGGAACTGCTCGGCGACCTTCAGCAGAGGGATATTCAGTGCGTCTATCTGACGCTGCAGGTCGGCTTGGGGACATTCCGCCCGGTGACGACCCAGCGCGTCGAGGACCACCACATGCACCAGGAGCGGTTCAGCGTTTCGAGCCCCACGGCCGAATCGATTCGCCGGGCCAGACTCGAAGGCCGGCGAATCGTCGCCGTCGGCACAACGACCGTGAGGGTTCTGGAAACTATCGTCCGCCGCGGAGAGATTCGTGAAAGCGAAGGCCAGACCGAACTGTTCATATACCCGCCCTTCGAGTTCCGCCTGGTTGACGCCCTGGTGACCAACTTCCATCTGCCGCACAGCACGCTGCTGATGATGGTCGGCGCCCTGGCCGGACGAGAGTTTCTGTTGCGAGCATACGCCGAAGCGCTGGCCAAAGGGTACCGCTTCTATTCCTACGGCGACAGTTGCCTGATTGAGTAGCCCGGCGGGCAGATCAAGGGAGCAAGTGGACAATGCGGTGACCGGAATGGCCAAAGGCCGGGCCGGGGTTGCCCGGGGCGGAGCTACTCGAGGTAGGTGTCCTCGGTGATCGCTCTTATGTCGCTGTCACGTATTCGCTCGGCCAGGGCCTCCTGGTCGATGGCGTAGAGTGGCGAGATTTCGAGCCGGTGCTTCGGCAGGCCCGTCTCACCGACTTCCACTTCGACGCCGGCGGCCTTGAGCCAGCGGGCGCATTTCTTCATGATGTCGCTCTGAGCGGAGTCGACCGAGTCCTGGCCGCGCGAGTTCTTGACGGGGCTGAATATCTCCTCGCGAGAAGCCTCCAGGACCAT
>JAACEH010000308.1 GCA_011682595.1 Anaerolineaceae bacterium | reverse complement strand
ATGACCGACTCGGACATTTCCACCGCCCTGACCGGGCTGTTCAACAGTTTCAGCGAACTGGCCAACGATCCCCAGGACCTGGGCCTGCGAACGACCGTCGTCGGCAGCGGCCGCCGGTTGGCCGACCTGATTCGCAGCGTGCGGGCCGGGCTGGACGATCTGCGGCAGCAAAGCGATCGCTCGGTGCAGCTCGCGGTGCGGGAGGTCAATCGCCTGGCCCGGGGCATCGCCGACTCCAATGCCCAGGTCGTCTCGGCCGAGCGGGGGCAGGTGGGCAGCGCCGCCGGCCTGCGCGACGCCCGAGAGGGCATGGTTCGCCAACTGTCGGAACTGGTCCGGATTCGGACCAACGAGCAGAGCAACGGCCAGCTCAACGTCGTGGTCGGCAACCAGAGCCTGGTTGACGGGCGGCGCTCCCGCGACCTGACCACGCGCCTGGTCGGCGACCGCAATCTGCAGATTCACGAGGTTCGCTTCGCGGACAACGACGAGTTGCTCTCGCTGACCGGCGGCGCGCTGCAGGGCCAGGCCCTCAGTCGCGACCAGTTGCTCGGCGAGCAGATCGACTCGCTCGACCGGACGGCCCAGGCCCTGATTCTGGAGACCAACCTGCTGCACGCCGAGGGTATCGGCCTTCTTCCGCCGGGGACTCTGCGCAGCGAAGGGTTTGTGACGGACGCCGCGGCGGCGCTGAACAGCGCCGAGGCGGGCCTATCCAGCCTTCCGCAGCACGGCTCGTTTTTGATTCATGTCACCAACTCGGCATCCGGGCTTACCGAGACCACGGCGGTCAACGTCGACCTGGACGGCCTGGGTTCCGACGACAGCCTGAGTTCGCTTGCCGCCAAGCTCGACGCGATTGCCAACATCGATGCCCGCGTCGACGCGACGGGCCACCTGGTCATCGAGGGCGCGGGCGGCGAGGTGCAGATCAGTTTCACCGAGGACACCAGTCGCCTGCTGGCCGGCCTGGGGGTAAACAGTTTTTTCTCCGGACACGACTCGGCGACCATCGGCCTGGCTGACGCGGTGGCCGCCGACCCGGGCCGGGTGGCGGCCGGTCTGACCGACCGGCCCGGCGACAATGCCAACGCCCTGCGTCTGGCCGCCCTGGGCGAAGCGTCGCTGGAGTCGCTGGGCAACAGTTCTCTGTTGCAGCACCACCAGATGAGCGTGACTCGTCTGGCCGTCAGCACGGCGGCGGCCCGATCGGCCAACACGGCCACACAATCGTTTCTGGCCACCATGCAGGACGAGCGTGAAGCCGTCAGCGGCGTCAATCTCGACGAAGAGGCGGTCAACCTCATCCGCTACCAGAAAGCCTACGTTGCCGCGGCAAGATTCATGAGCGTCATGAACGACATGCTGGACGAGCTCATGGATATCTGACGGTCTCTGACGCGGCTGAGCCGGAGAGCAAGGGAGTTGCGAAGATGAGTATCGGATCGAGCGGCACGCGGGTTTCCAATGCCCTGCTTGCACAACTGTCCACTCGCAACATCAACAACAACATGCGCCGGTTGCTCGACCTTCAGCAGCAGTTGTCGACCGGCCTGCGGTTGTACCGGCCGAGTGTTGACCCCACGGCTGCAGCTGCGGCCATGTCGCTGCAGAGTCTCGTGGAGCGCCGCCGGCAGACGGGGGCGAACATCGATCGCGGCAACGTCTTTCTGGCGGCCACGGACAACGCCCTGGCCGACCTGCTGGACGTCGTCAACCAGGCCGCCTCGCTGGCTTCCTCCAACATCGGGGCCGGCGGCGACGACCAGACGCGGCAGGACGCCGCGGCGATGGTCGACGGCCTGATCGACCAGTTGGTCCTGATCGGCAACCGCCGAGTGCAGGGCCGCTACCTGTTCGCGGGCCAATCGGACCAGGAGGCGCCCTTCGAGGTGAGCCAGGCGGGAGTCCGTTTCGTCGGCGACAACTTGTCCCTGGAGATGATTCTGGACGGCAACACTACCGTGACCAGCAACGTGACCGCCGAGGAGGCCTTCGGGACGCTCGGCGGCCGCATCGAAAGCTCGGCCGACCTCAGCCCCGCCGTCGCGCTCGGCACGCGGCTGTCGGAACTCAACGGCGGCCGGGGCGTCAGGCTGGGCGTCATCGTGGTCGGCGACGGGAGCAACACGGCCCGGGTCGACCTCTCGGGCTGCGACACCGTTGGGGACATCATCACCGCCATCAACAACAACGGCCCGGCCGGCGTCACGGCGACAATCAGCGCCGCCGGCGGCGGGCTGGTTCTGGCGGCGGGGCCCTCCGGCCGGATCAGCGTCGACGACCTGCCCGGCGGCTTCACGGCCCGGGACCTGGGCATTCTGCAGACCTCCGCCCTGGGAGCCGGGAGCGCCCTGGTCGGGGCCGGCCTGGACCGCACTGTGTCACTCGTGACCGAACTGGCCGCCCTTCGCGGCGGGGCGGGGATCGACACGGCGGGCGGCCTGCAGATCGGCGTCGGCCAGAACGCGGCGACGGTTGACCTGTCGGGGGCCCGCACGGTCGAGGGCCTGCTCAACGCGATCAACTACAGCGGGCTGTTCGTCCGGGCCTCGATCGGCTCGGACGGCCGCCGGCTGGTTGTGGCCAACACGGCCGCCGGCGGGACCATATCCGTCGGCGAGAACGGCGGCACCTCGGCTGCGGACCTGGGCATCGAGGCCACCACGGCCGACTCGGGGGGCCTCGCGTTTGACGGCACGAACCGGGCCGAGGTCCAGGGGCAGGGTGTTTTCCGCCAGCTGTACGCCTTGGGCGAGGCCCTGCTGGCCGGCGACGACGTGTCCATCACCCAGGCCGGATCTGCTTTGCAGGACGAGGCCGGCCGCGTGGCCCGCACCCGCGGCGCGGTGGGGGCGCGGATGCAGTTGCTCGAC
>JAACEH010000307.1 GCA_011682595.1 Anaerolineaceae bacterium | reverse complement strand
CCCCAGCCCGCTTCGCTGAAGCCGTCCAACTGGCGGACGATCTCGCTCTGTTCCAACTTGTCGTTGAGCATCCACAGCGTCACGCCGCGATACTCGGGGCCCGGATTCTGGAACTCTTTCGGATTCATCTGTTTCCCTTTGACTTGTCTGAAGCCTGTACCTGAAGCCTGCTAATAGAATAGAGGCCGCTCAGGCCGTCCTTTCAGGCTTTAACACCGCCGGGCTGACGAGAAATCGCCGAAAACACGTTAAACGCATCCGATATCTGCTCCCGGTGCAAGGCCTTCCGTCAGCGGCTCACTTCGGCGGGCAAACACGACCCGGGAACCCGGCACAAGGGCGTTGAAAGGTGCGGCATGTTGACCCAGATCATCAATGCTGCGTCGGGGCAACGCCACAGGGCCGGGAATCCACAACAACCATGGGTCTTATATTTATCATAACCTGTTATGCGCTGTTGGCTTGCGTGCCCCAACGGCGAGCGCAGCTTTAGGGTGGTACGGCATTTGCGAGTTGTCAAAGAGAACTCGCACGAAGAGCATTCGCGCGCCGTCGGACTCCGGCTGCGGCGTCAATGGCTTCTCGCAATAAAGAACCAGCCAAGAGCTGCCATTTGCCGGTGGAGGGTCCGGCATTGGTCCGTCGAAGAGGTGTTTGTGTTCGCGTTTGTTTTCAAGAGAGAATTTCAGCACACAACGGAATATCCCGCGGTGGGACATCGTAAACAATTGTCTTTCACTTAGGAGGAGCCATGATATGTTAACGCGAATGTTGCGATGTGGGGCGTTGGTGGCCTGCCTGGTGGTGGCCATGTCGGCCAAGCCGGCCTGGGGGGCTCCCCCGTGGTTCGAAGCCTGGCCCTCCAACGTGGTGATCGATCCGACCGTGCCTATCCCAGGCCTGATCGGGCACGGAGCGTCGGCTGCGACGGTGGTTCCCGACGCGGCGATCAATGCCTACTTGACGTCGGTCGAGGACAACCAGGGCGCCACGATACCGACGCAAATGCAGGTCTCTCCCGGCGGCGGCACCTGGCAGGTTGATTCCTTCTTCGACATCACCTACACGGGTTCGAGCGGCGAGTTCGCGGTGGACAGTTTCTTCGACATCACCTACGATATCGGGGCCGTATCCGGCGGGCCGGCTCCATCACTTCACGCGGCCCCCAGCGTTGATTTCGCGGTGGACAGTTTCTTCGACATCACCTACCAGATCGACTTCAGCGACGGGACGTACTCGACGATCTATCTGCACGGCGAGCCGCCGCCGGGGATGAGTCTGGCCAACGTATATGTCGAGAGCTTTCCTGCCGACAGTTTCTTCGACATCTTTTTCGATATCAATTCGGGAACTGCGGCAGTGAGCCGGGAGGGCCTGATCATGAGAATTGGAATGGCCGGCGACTATATTGTCCCCGAACCGGCCACAATGGGTCTGCTCGCCATCGGCGGGGCGGGCCTTCTGATGCGTCGCCGCAAAAACGCTGACCTCTGCAGCTTGAGCACCATGGGCGAAGCCCTCGGACCAGCGCCGAGGGCTTTTCTCTTGTGTCATCAGCGGAGAAGGTCCTGTACGTCACGGCAGGATTGGCTCGGCAACGACATGGCGGAGAACTGAGTCGCCAAAGGCGCCGTAACATCCGCAGGGCTTCTCCCCGCCCAACTCCGTTGCCCGTGGACCGGGCACTGAATTCAAGAACTCCTCGGCCCACCTGAGACGCCAGGCCATTGCACCATCAGCGATCCTCCCAGTGCCGCCAATTCCACCGCCCGGTCGGCAACCGGCCTTAAGAGTCG
Source organism: Anaerolineaceae bacterium (assembly GCA_011682595.1). The sequence continues at coordinate 2,564 of JAACEH010000307.1, read as the reverse complement.
CCCATGACCTGCTTGATAACCCGCTTGAAGGCCAGCGGGTCGATCGGCTTCTCGACATAGGCGTCCGGCTCGCGGCCCACGAATTCGCCCATGTCGCTGGAGGAGAATCCAAGGCCGCTCTTCTCGCGCACGCCGGTCAGCATGACCACCTTGCAGTCCCTGGTCTGCGGGTCCTCGATCAACTCGCTGAAGACCACGAAGCCGCTCTTCTCCGGCATCTGCACGTCCAGCACAATCAGGTCCGGCTTCAGTTGCCGGGCCTGCTCCAGACCCGCAACGCCGTCAGCGGCCTCGGCCACCTCCCAACCCTCCGGCTCCATGATAGCTCGCACGAACTCTCGAGCATCGCTTTCATCGTCAACCACCAGCACTTTTCTCATGCCCGGCCTTCCTTTCCTTGACTTGTTTCTCAACTGGTCTTCGGTCTGCACCAGGCTCCGGAGCCTGTCGCAGCTACACGCTATCCGGCTGAACGGGGATTTCCAGGACAAACGCCGTCCCCTGCCCGGGGGCCGATTCAACGCTGATCGACCCGCCATGTTCCCGGACAATCTTGCGGGTCACCGCCAGCCCCAGCCCCGTCCCCTTGTTGCCCTTGGTCGAATAGAAGGGATCGAACATCTTCTGCAGCTTGGACTGCTCGATTCCACAACCGTTGTCGCGAACGCAGACCCGCAGCCGCCCGGGGTCATCCGCCAAAGCCGTCTCGATAACCACCAGCCCGCCTCCGGGGGCTCCCTGTTCGCAGGCGTCGATGGCGTTGCCCACCAGGTTGATCAGGCAGCGCCGGATCCCCGAGTCGTCAAGGTGCACCTCGGGCAGGCCGGCACCCAGCTCGGCGGCCAGTCGCACCTCCTTCTCCCGGGCCTGCTCCTCCAGCAGGGCGGCCACGTCCCGGCACAGTTCATTGATGCGGCACGGTCGCCGCAGCGGGGCCCGCTGCTTAGAGTAGCTCAGCATGTCCAGCACCACGTTGCTGAGAAAGTTCAGATTCCGCCTGACCATGCGCCACCCGCGGACCACGGGCGACGACTCCTGGCCTTGAAGATTCTGGTCGATGATATACGATCCGGCCTGAACGCCGTTGAGGATGTTCTTGACGCAGTGAGCCAGCCCGGCAATGGTCTGACCGACGGTCGCCACCCGCTCGGCTTTCATGCGGGCCTCGTGTTCCTCGGCATTGTGAATGGCCACGGCGACCAGGCCGGCCACCGCCTCGGACAGCTCCAGGTCGCGATCGCCAAAGGCCCGGCCGTCGCGGCGGTTGAGAATCTGCATGACGCCCAGTTGCCGCCCCTTGGCCAGCAACGGCACACAGATGACCGAACGAGTCCGGAAACCGGTCTTGGTGTCATAGCGGCGATTGAAGCGGGGATCCTCGTAGGCGTCGGGCACCAGGAGCCCCTGCCCGTGGCCGGCCACCCAGCCGGCGATGCTATGATCGTCAACCGGCACCCGGACCTTGTCCAGGGGCCGGGTGTGGTCGCCCTTGAGCAACCTGAAACGCAACTCGCCGCTGTCGGGGTCCTGCAGCAGGATCGAGCAGGCCTCGGCCTCCAGGGCTTCCGAGGCGGCTTCCATGGCCGATTGCAGAACCTCGTCCAGGTCCAGATTCCCGGCCACCATCTGGCTGACCGAGAGCAGGACGTCCATCCCCTGGCGATTCTTTTCGGCCCCGGCGGACTCGGGGTCCGGGGTGGCACGGGGAACTTCCCGATTCTTCTGCGCGGGCGTCATGGGCAGTCTCACATCTGTCGGCGGCGCCGGGTTGAGCGTGTTAATTTCAGCTTAACGGCAGGAATGTTACGCAATTTCCGCCTCCCTGTCCACTTCCATCCGCCGCAGAAAGGCCGGGCGATCTTTCCGTGCCCGGGCCGGGGATCATGGCCGAGCCCTGAACCGCTAATTCGCACTTGATATGGAAGTTGCAGGACCGTACTATTGCGGTGACGGGTTTGCAGCCGTTTTCTACGAAATGGCGGTGTGGCCGTGAACTGGCTTGTGCGAATGAGTGTTGCTGTGCTGTTGCTTGGCCTTGCGGCGTCGCCCGCTGCGGCCCAGACGGCATTGGACGAACGGATCGACGCGGCCATCGCTCGCGGCCTGCAACAGCTCTGGTCCACCCAGCGCAACAGCGGCCTGTTCAGCGACCTGGACCCCCGGAACATCCTCGCGACCATACAGATATCCGGGCGACCGGACGATCCTGGCCCTGGACGTCCTGGCCTATGCCGGCGAGTCCCTGAAGAAGCCCGGGATACAAAAGGCCCTGAAGAACCTGATGGAGTTGGACTTGAAGAAGACCTACCTGCTGGGCTTTCGAATTATCGCCTTGGCCAAGTTGTACCACCAGGCCGACAAGAGGCAGAAGCGCGGCTTGCGCATGGCCATCAAACGGGACGCCGACAAGCTGGTCGACTTTCAGAAGTCTTTCGGCGCCTGGGACTACGACAAGAACACCAGCGAGACGTCGTGGGATTTTTCGAACACGCAGATCGCCGTACTGGCCCTGGGCGAGGCCGTCTCCTGCGGTGTTGAGGTCGACCTCAACGCCTTTCGCAAGG
>JAACEH010000306.1 GCA_011682595.1 Anaerolineaceae bacterium | reverse complement strand
AGTTCGCTCCGCTCGATCTGTGGATCGGATTTCTTTATGGCCAGGTACTCATCGAGCACGGCCGGCAGGGCCTCCTCGGCGTCGCCGGCCAGGAACAGGTCGATGAAAGGGGCCATCGGCTCGGGGTTGGCCGTCGCCGGACCGCCGGCCAGGACCAGGGGATCGGCCGCGGTGCGCTCGGCGGCCCGCAGGGGAATGCCCGCCAGGTCGAGCAGGTTCAGCGTCGAGGTGTAGAGCAGTTCGTACTGCAGGCTGATGCCGAGGATGTCGAACTCGCGTACCGGCCGCCGCGTCTGCCACGACCAGAGGGGCACACCGGCCTCGCCCATCCGCTCTTGGGCGTCGGTCCAGGGCAGGAAGGTCCGCTCGCAGAGCGTGTCGGCCCGGGCGTTGAGCAACTCGTAAATGATGGCCGACCCGTGGTGCGAGATGCCGATGGTGTAGGTGTCGGGGAAGGCCAGGCAGAAGTGCAGGCCCGCGGCGTCCCAGTCCTTGGCCACGGCGTTGAGTTCGCCGCCAATATACTGACTGGGCTGACCCACAAAGGGCAACACTTCCCGCGAAACCATCTCAGCCAGATCCGTCCGCTCGCTCACTCTCTAGTCCCTTCTCGTCATCCTGCGACCGTGTGCCCGCGGCCGGTCTTGTCCGGCCGTGGGGAATGCTCCATAGACTCTCGCCACGGCGGGCAAGTCCCACCATGCCACACATCCTACTACGGAATTACACGGAATACGTTACACTACCGGGTTGTCTTCGCAGCTTTTTTCTTTTTCTTTTTCTTTAAGGCCTTGCCGGCGGCAACTATAATTCCATCTTTCCCGCGTGGCCACAGTAACTATAGAGGATCAGGAAAGAGGCCAGTGCCATGGCGTTTGAGAAAGCTGAGCGGCTGAAGGTGTTGCCGCCCTATCTGTTCGCGGAAATCGATCGCAAGAAGAAGGCGGCCATGGCCGCCGGGCGGCCCATCCTGAACCTCGGTATCGGCGACCCCGACAAGCCGACGCCGCAGTTTATTATCGACGCCCTGGCCCAGGCCGTCGCCGATCCGTCCACGCACAGCTATGCCCTGGACGAAGGCGACCCCGGGCTGCGACGGGCCATCGCCACCTGGTTCAAGGGGCGTTTCGGCGTCGATCTGAAGGCCGACACCGAGATCCTGCCGACCATCGGCTCCAAGGAAGCCATCGCCCATCTGCCCCTGGCGGTGGTCAATCCCGGCGACGTGGTCCTGGTGCCCGACCCCGGCTACCCGGTCTACCACGCCGCCGGCATCTTCGCCGGGGCCGAGCCGCAGGTGATGCCGCTGCTGGCCGAGAACGATTTTCTGCCGGACCTGGACCGGATTCCGGCCGAGGTCCGCAAGCGGGCCCGGCTGATGTTTCTCAACTATCCGAACAACCCGACCTCGGCCTGCGCGACCAGCGACTTTTTCGCCCGGGCGGTCGAGTTCGCACGGGACAACGACCTGGTCATTGCCCAGGACGCCGCCTACACGGAACTCTATTACGAGGAGCCGCCGCTGAGCATTCTCGAGACGCCGGGGGCCGCAGAGGTGGCCGTCGAGCTGCACAGCTTCTCGAAGACCTTCAACATGACCGGCTGGCGGCTGGGCTGGGCCTGCGGCAACGCCGAAATCGTCGCCGCCTTGCAGAAGATCAAGAGCAACCTCGACAGCGGCATCTTCACCGCCATTCAGAAGGCGGGCGCCGCGGCCCTCGAGGGCTACGACCGTCCGGAGATTGCCGGGCTGCGCGACATGTACCGCCGTCGGCGCGACGCCCTGGTGGCCGGGTTGCGCACCGTCGGCCTGGAGCCCAACCTGCCCGGGGCGACCTTCTACGTCTGGGTGAAGTGCCCGGCCGGCAGAACGAGCATGGAGATGGCGGCGACGTTGCTCGATAAGTGCGACATCGTGGTCACCCCCGGTGTCGGCTTCGGGGCCTGCGGCGACGGCTACATCCGTTTCGCCCTGACCGTCGAGACCGCCCGGATAGCCGAGGCCGTCGAGCGGATCGGCAGGCTCGGCCTGTAACGATGGTCTTCGTGGGGAGGCGACCCGTGGCCCGGGCCTACGTGGGTATCGGCAGCAATCTTGGCGACCGCCGCAAATTGATGGACCGGGCGGTCCGCCTGCTGGGTGAACAGGGCGGCGTCGAGGTCCTGGCCGTGAGTTCTTTTATCGAGACCGAGCCGCTGGGCGGCCCGGCCGGTCAGCCGGCCTATCTGAACGGGGCCCTGGAGTTGGAGACCGACCTTGAGCCGCAGGCACTGTTGGAGGCCCTGCTGGCGATTGAGGACCGGCTGGGTCGCCGGCGGCTGGGGGCCGCGGACGGTGGACCTGGACCTGTTGCTGTACGAGGATCGCATCATCGCCGAGGAGCGACTTGAAGTGCCGCATCCGCGGATGCGCGAGCGGCCTTTCGTCCTCGAGCCGCTGGCCGAGATCGCTCCCCGGGCGGTCGATCCGGTAACGGGCCTGACTGCGGGCGAGTTGCTCGGTAGACTCCAGGTGCGGACCGTGGTAACATGTGCCTCGAAATCGGCGGCGCCGGCGACACCGGCGACACCGGACCTCTGGAGAATGCGGTTGACCGAAGTGGTGACGACAAAGTCGGAAGTTCGCGAGCGTGTGGCCGCTGTGCGGGCGGCGGGCAAGTCGGTGGGTTTCGTGCCGACCCTGGGGGCCCTGCACGCCGGTCACCGGGCGCTGCTGGAAAAGTCGGTCGCCGAGAACGATTTCACCGTTTGCAGTATCTTCGTCAATCCCACGCAGTTCGGCCCGGCCGAGGATCTGGACCGTTACCCGCGGCGCCTGGAGCAGGATTGCCGCCTGGCCGAGGAGGCGGGCGTCGACCTGATTTTCGCGCCGAGTCGGGACGAGATATACGCCGAGGAGCACACCACCTGGGTCGAGGAGGAGAAGCTGACCGAGGGCCTCTGCGGGGCCCGGCGGCCGGGGCACTTCCGCGGCGTGACGACCGTGTGCCTGAAACTATTTAACATCGTCACCCCGGACCGGGCCTACTTCGGGCAGAAGGACTACCAGCAGTTGAAAGTCGTCGAGCGGATGGTCCGCGACCTGGATCTGCCGCTGGAGATCCGCCCCGTGGCCACGGTTCGCGATGAGGGCGGCCTGGCCGTTTCCAGCCGCAACCAGTACCTCAGCGATGGGGACCGGCAGGCTAGCCTGGCCTTGCGGCGGGGCCTGCTGGCGGGGGCCGAGCGGATTGCCGGCGGCGAGCGCAGCACGCGAGCAGTAGCCGACACGGTGCGAAGCGAGATCGTCCGCGGCGGCAGACTGCATGTCGACGATATCGAGATCGTCGATGCCGGGACGCTGGAGCCGGCCGTGCCGCTGGAAGGTCGGGTGGTCATTGCCGCAGCCGTTTATTGCGGTGCCACGCGGCTGATCGATAATATCATTGTTGACGTTGACGGGGAGTAGCGAACCAATATGCTTATCAAGGTGCTCAGGAGCAAGATTCATCGGGCCACGGTGACCGACAAGCACGTCGACTACAGCGGCAGCATCACCATCGACCCGGAGTTGCTGGAGAAGGTCGGCCTGGTGGCGGGCCAGTGTGTGCTGGTGGCCGACGTCAACAACGCCGCCCGGCACGAGACCTACGTTCAACTCGGCCGGCGCGGAGCGGGGCAGATTGTCCTGAACGGCGCGGCGGCCCGCCTGGGTGAAGTCGGCGACCTGGTGATCATCATGGGTTTCGCCTACCTGTCGCCCGAAGAAGCCGCCGAACTCGAAGCCAGGGTAGCCCTGGTCAACCAGCGCAACGAGTTCGTCAAGTACATCTAAAGAGCATTGCCGCAAGGGCACGACATGTCGTGCCCCCACATTTGACAATCGAGCGCCCCATGCGACCCGAACTGTTCAGAATCCCGCTGCCGGACTGGGCCTGGCTGCCGACCGACAGCCTGCCGATCCGCGGATACGGAGCCATGCTGGCCATTGGATTTCTGGCGGCCATCCTGCTGGGGGCCTGGCGTGCTCGCCGCGAGGGCGAGAACCCCGACCACATTTACAACATCGGGCTGCTGGCCCTGCTGGGTGGCGTCCTCGGTGCGCGGCTGTTCGACGTCATGGCCCATGCCGACCGGTACCCGGACTGGACGCGCGGCTTCAACATTTTCGAAGGGCTCAGGGCCTGGTGGCTGATTGGCGGGGCAGCGCTTGGCGGGGGGCTGGCCATATTGGGCCTGGCCCCGGGCTCTAAAGAAAAAGCTCGCGGGCCCTGGCGGTGGATCGTCACTGGCGGCTGGGCGGTCCTGCTGGCCCTGGTGCTGGGCCGGGCCGGGTACATCGTCGCCGTCCGGGCGGCCGAACTGGCCAAGGGCCGGTCGGCGGAGCTTCTTTCCTACAACGGCTTCCTCGATTCGCTCAAGGTCACCAGCGGCGGCCTGACCGTTCTGGGCGGCCTGATCGTGGCCACGGCCCTGGTCGTGCCCTACCTGGTTTACATTCGCTACCGCTGGGGCGTCAACCCGCTGAAGATGGCCGACATCACCGCCCCCAGCCTGGCCCTGGGGCTGGCTTTCGGGCGGGCGGGCTGCTTCCTGAACGGCTGTTGCTTCGGCGCCCCGAGCAATCTGCCCTGGTGTTTCACCTGGCCGGTCGGCTCGATCCCCCAGGAGTATTACTCTCGCCTGGGCTTTACGGCGATGCCGCCCATTCACCCGGCCCAGCTCTACGCGGTCGTCAACGCCCTGCTGATTTTGCTGGTTCTGCACTTGGGCTATCGGTGGAAACGCCGCCACGGTGTCGTTCTGGGCGCGTTCTTCGGCCTCTACGCGGCCAGCCGCTTCCTGCTGGAGATGATCCGGGCCGGCGAACCGGGCAGCCAGGTCACGGGGCTTTCGGTCTGGCAGAACATGACCCTGGCAATGGCCGTTGGGGCGGGAATCTATCTGCTGCTGCTGCGCAAGTTACCCATGTCCGATCTGCTCTGGAGCCCGTCCTTAAAGACAAAGATAAAGAACTCCCGCGGCAAGCGCAGGAAGTAAGACCCCCCCCCGGGGGCACGTTCCTGTCCCGTTGCGGGCGTGCTGACACGCCCCGCGCGCACAGCCACGGGTTGTGAGCACCCCGGCGCCGGGTGCAGGTCACGTTTGTAGGTGGATTTTTCATGCGACGGGGTGGCCTGGGCTGCTTGGAGAGCCCATGTCGTGGAATCACGGAACATGCGT
>JAACEH010000039.1 GCA_011682595.1 Anaerolineaceae bacterium | reverse complement strand
GCAGGTAGTCCTACAACTCTTAGAACCGTGGCCTGGGCATCCTGCCCATGCGCGGGCACGGGCGTCTCGCCCGTGTCCCAAGGTCGTTTGCAGGGCCGATTACGGCCCTGCGACTCACGGGCTTTTCTGCCCGTGCCACGGTAAAACGGCAACCTGCTACGGTCCCTCGTCGACCGGGGGCTGGTCCTTGTGGTCGGACTCGTAGAGCAGGCAGCGGACGTTGCGGCCGTCTATGTTCGTCTGGGCGGGAACAATTTCCGAGCAGCACTTCATGGCCTCGGGGCACCGCGGGTGAAACACGCAGCCCGAGGGCAGGTCCGACGGGTCCGGCACCTCGCCGCGGAGAATGTTGCGCTTCGACCGATGGCTGGGATCGGGCTTGGGCGAAGAGGCCAGAAGCGATCGCGTGTAGGGATGGAACGGGTCGTCGAAGACCTGCTTCTTGGTGCCGTCCTCGACCAGGCGGCCGGCGTACATCACGGCTACGCGGTCGGCAATGTGCCGCACCACCTCAAGGTCGTGGGCGACGAACAGGTAGGCCAGCCTGTACTTATCCTTGAGTTCCATCATCAGGTTCAGAATCTGGGCCTGGACCGATACGTCCAGTGCTGAGACCGGCTCGTCGCAGACGATCATCTTCGGTTGCAGGGCCAGGGCCCGGGCGATGACGATTCTCTGTCTCTGGCCGCCGCTGAAGGCGTGCGGATAGCGGTTCAGGAACTCCGCCTGCAGGCCCGCCTCGACGATCAACTCGCGGACCCTCTGTTTCCGCTCCTCCTTGGTGCCGACGCCGTTGACCTTCAGCGGCTCGGAGACAATCTGCAGCACCGTCATGCGCGGGTTCAGCGAGGAGAACGGGTCCTGGAAGATCATCTGCATGTGCCGCCGGAAGGGCTGCAACTCTTTGTGGGTCATGCGGCTCAGGTCGTGAGCGGTCTTGCCGTCGGGGCAGAACTCTATCGACCCTTCCCGCGGATGAAGGGCCCGCATGACGGCAAAGCCGGTGGTCGTTTTGCCCGAACCGCTCTCCCCGACCAGGCCGAGCGTCTCCCCGGCGTGCAGCTGGAAGCGAACGTCGTCGACCGCCTTGATCCAGGTCCGCGGCTTGCCGAAAAAACTGGTTTCCTTGGGAAACCAGACGCGAAGGTTTTCGACTTTCAGTAACGGCTTCATGTCGGGTCCATTCCCTGCTCTCAGCGGTAAAGGTGACAACTGGCCCAGGTTTTGTCGTCAACGGCCTTGTATTGCGGCTCGAGGCGGTCGCAGATACCCGGGATAAACGATTCGCACCGCGGGTGGAAGTCGCAGCCGGGGACCGTCTCCAGCCGGCCGGGCACGGTGCCGCGAATGGTCTGCAGCCGCCCGTCGGCCGCCAGCGGCGAACCGATGACCGACTTCATCAGGGCCACAGTATAAGGATGCTTGGGCGACGAAAAGAGCGTCTTGACGTCGGCCATCTCAACGATCCGGCCGAGGTACATTACGGCCACACGGTCCGCCGCCTCGGCCACCACGGCCAGGTCGTGAGTGATAAGCACCACGGCCATGTGGTGTTCTTTCTGCAACTTCTGGATCAGTTCCAGAATCTGCGACTGAATGGTCACGTCCAACCCCGTGGTCGGCTCGTCGGCAATGAGCAGCCGCGGGTTGCAGGCCAGGGCGATGGCGATCATGATCCGCTGCCTCATGCCGCCGGAGAACTCGAAACTGTACTGGTAGTATCGCTTCTCGGCGTCGGGGATGCCGACCCGGGTCAGCATCTGGCAGGCCCTTTCGAACCTCTGCTCTTTGTTCATGGTGGTGTGAAGCTTCAGCACCTCGTTGAGTTGTTTGCCGATGCGATGCACCGGGCTAAGGGCGGTCATCGGCTCCTGGAAGATCATGGAGAGCTTGCCGCCGCGGATGCTTCGCATCTGGGGGCTGTTGCGCTCGTACTGGCTCAGTTCGATCGGCGGCTGGTCGTCCTCGGCCTTGAACAAGATCCGGCCGCGCGTCACCCGTCCCGGCGGCTGGATCAGCCCCATGGCCGCATAGCTGCTCTGGCTCTTTCCGCAGCCGCTCTCGCCCACCACGGCCAGCGTCTCGTCGGCGAAGACCTTGTAGCTGACGCCGCTGACGGCGTGGACGATGCCTTCGTCGAGCTGGTACTCGACGGCTACGTCATCAAACTCAAGAATCGGTTGGTCATTCATCTCGTTTCGACCTTAGGTGGTATAGGGATCGGCCGCGTCGCGAAGGCCTTCTCCCGCAAAGTTAAAAGCCAGCACCGCCAGGATGACCGCTGCAGCCGGCAGCATCACCCAGGGCTGGTTGCTGATCACGTCGGGACTGTTGGCGTCTTTCAGCAGCACGCCCCATGAGACGAGCGGCTTCCTCAGGCCCAGGCCGAGGAAACTCAGCGAAGTTTCGGCCAGGATCATCATCGGCACGCGGAGCGTCAGGCTGGCGATAATGTGGCTCATGAAGTTCGGCACCAGGTGCACGAAAATAACGCGCCGCTCACTGGCCCCGGCCAGGATGGCGGCCCGGGCATAGTCCTCCTCGCGCAACGAGAGCAGCTTGCCGCGAACGACGCGACACAAGCCGGGCCAGCCCATGCAGGCCAGGATGAGGGTCATGAAGAAATAGACCTGCAGCGGCGTATAGCCCTTGGGAATGGCCGCCGCCAGGGCCAGCCAGATGGGGATCTTCGGCACGGTCATGAAAACTTCGGCCACTCTCTGGATGGCCAGGTCGATCTTGCCGCCAAAATAGCCCGAGATGCCTCCCAGGAAGATGCCCAGAAAGAAGGTCAGGAAGACGCCCGTGAAGCCGACCAGTAACGAAATCCGCCCCCCGTACAGGATGCGGCTGAGGACGTCCTGGCCGAGTTTGCCGGTGCCCAGCAGAAAGCATGTCTGTCCCTGCTCGACGCCGAACAGGTGCAGCCTGGTCTCCCAGAGCCAGAGGAACTTCCAGGGGCGGCCCTGGACGAAGAACTTGATCGGGACGCGGGTCTCCTTGTCGACGTAGTAGCGTTCGGCCAGCGTGATGGGGTTTCTGGTTCTGACGTAGGGATAGACGTACGGCCGCGGCAGCAGATGGCCCTCGACCTTGCCGAAATGCAGGAGCTGCGGCGGAACGTTGCCCCAGTCGGCATGAAACTTCTCCGGGTCGTAGGGGGCAAAAAAGTCGGCGTTCATACAGAACATGTAGAGGGCCAGGATGACAAAGAGCATCCACACAGCCACCTTGTGTTTGGCAAAGCGGCGGCGCATCAACGTCCACTGCGACGCTTCGTAATAAGCGAGCTTGGATTCCTCACTCTTGATCGGCCCTTTGGAATCGGAGGAACTCATGGCTCCCTTTCGCTACCGGTCAACACTCGGCCGCAACCGTCGCGGCCGGCACTTACTTGCTCCCGAACTTGATTCGCGGATCCACAATGGCCAGCAGAACATCCGAGAGCAGGATGCCGACAATGGCCAGAATGCATTGAATAAAAATGATGTCGGCGGCAATGTACGTGTCCTGGGACAACAGCGCGGCGAACAGCCTGGGCCCCAGGGTTTCCAACTGAAGGACAATAGAGATGATCACCGATCCGGAAATCACTCGCGGCAGGATCAGCCCGATGTTGGAAACCATCGGGTTGATGGCCACGCGGACGGGATAGCGCATGACAACCAGGGCCGGGTGAATTCCGCGGGCTCGGGCACAGAGGACATATTGTTTGCGCAGTTCGTCAATGACGTTGGCCCTCAGGATGCGAATCATGCCGGCCGTTCCGGCCACGCCCAGGATGACCACCGGAATCCAGATGTGCCGCAACAGGTCGACCAGCTTGGCCCAACTCCAGGCGGCCTCCTGGAACTGGGCGCTGAACAGCCCGGTGGGGTCGAAGGTCGGGCCGATGACTTTCTTGGCAATCATCATGAACACCAGGGCCAGCACGAACCCGGGAGTGGCCATGGCCGCCAGGCCGATAAATGTCAGCAGATAGTCCCACACCGAATTCTGTCTGACTGCGGCGAAGATGCCGAACGGAATGGCGATCGCCCAGGTCAGCAGGATGGTAAAGACGCTGATCATGACGGTCATTGGAATCAGGTTCTTCAGGATTCGAGTAACCTTTTGTTGGTCCTCGAAGGACTCACCCCAGTTCCCGCTCACGAAACCCTTGAGCCAGTGAACATACTGGACGGTCAGCGAATCGTTGAGACGATAGGTGTCCTGGAGGCGGCGGATTTCCGCCATGTCGGCCTGGCCCGACTCCTGCATCTGCTGAATCTTGAAATCAATGTAGCTGCCCGGCGGCAGATTGATGATAATGAAGATGACAAACGAGATTACCAGCAGCGTTGGGATGGCGATCAGCGTTCGCTTTATGATGTATTGGCCGAGCATGCTTCACCTATCCTCAGGCACCATGTAGAAGACCTCGGGACAACAGTTGCCGGGTTCGTGGGCTATCCAGCCCGCCAGGGCCAGGCGGGGCACGTTCTTGAAGTTGTTCTTGACGATGACGACCTTGCCCGGAGAGGTCATGATGCCGATTATCGGCAACATCTTTATGGCGTTCTCGGTCAGCTTCTGCCAGGCCGCGATCTTCTCCTGTTCGTTCCTGGCCCCTACAACTTTGGCCCACTGGCGGTCGAGGTTCTTGACCCGCTCCGGGGGTTCCCAGCCATTGAGGCCGCCGCTGCGAAGCCAGGCGGCCCACTTGGTATACTGGCTGCACTCGGCCGGGTGCGTCGGCGCGAATCCGCCGGCATCGAGCGGCCCGAAATAGTTGCCGCCTTCCTTGTCCACGCCGATTTCCATGAGACCAATACTGATATCTCGCCATCTTTGTGTGGGCGAAACGATTTTCATCTGGCAGTTCACGCCCACCTGCCGCCAGTAGTAGCAGACCATCTCCACGGCGTCAAGCGGCCTCTCCTTCACCGTGCTGACGTTGATGGCCAGCGGCCGCCAACGCCCGTCTTGCCCCTTGTACATCCGTATACCACCGGCGGTCCTCTTGTCGAGCCCCATCTCGTCCAGCAGTTTGTTGGCGTAGTCCGGATCGTACTTGATCCCCGCCGTGGCATGGCGCTCGTTGTAGTATTTCGACCCCTTGGGCACCGACCACTGGGCCGGCGTGCCGATGCCCTGCCACATGACGTCGATCATCTCCTGGCGATTGATGGCCTGCGACATGGCGTAATGAAATCTGGGGTCGCCCAGAATCTTCCGCAAGGCCGGATCCCTGACCGTCTGGTTGAAGGTGAAGGTCAACTCGCCGCAGTAGTCATTGGCCCACAGGCGGACCTCGTAGTTGCCCTTGCCCTCGTCCTGCTTCAAGGCCGTGAAATCCGTGAACTTCAGGTGCCGGGCCTGCATGTCTATCTTGCCCGCGGTTATCTTGATTTTCCGGACATTTGGATCGCTGACTTTCTCGTGGCGAATCACGTCGATGTAGGGCAGTTGCCTGCCCTCGGCGTCGACCTTGTAGTAATAAGGGTTGCGAACCACTTTGACCACTCGCTGATCTGATTCGCCGACCACACGCCAGGCCTGAAGAACCGGGCGATTCATGTTCGGGTCATCCTGGCCGAGAGAACGGTACATGCCCTTGCCGCGCATTCGCTTGAGCCAACTGTCCCAGCCGCGCACCACCGCCTCTTTGTTGAGGGCGTCCTCGCGGCTCTTGGCCACCGGGCCGTCGGGATCTTTCTGGTTCTTCCACAGGCCGTCGTAGGCGGCCCGGAACATCATCTGGCTCAACTTGTAAACTTCCGCCTCGCTCAGCTTGTCGATGCCCCGGGCCAGCATGTGCCGCCGCATCAGCAGGTAGTTGTATCGCTCGACGTCGGCGGCCTTGAATTCCTTGCTCTTGGAAATGTACGGTTTCCCCTTGAGCAGGGCGGCCATCTCGACATCAAGGTCCAGGGCTCGGCCTTGCGGCGTGGTCCAGGCCTTCGGTTTGAAGAAGTCGCGGCGATGAAAAATGCGGTTCAGGTCGGCCACCACCTCCTTCTTGAGTCGGTCGCTGAAACCGCCCCCGGCCAGGGCCGCCTCCACCCGCGACCGGACGGCCGGGTCCATCATCGTCCAGACCTGTTTGCCCGGAGAGTCGCCGCTTGAGGCGGCCTGTTTCCTGGCCGTCTCGAAAAGCTCCTTCCAGCGGCGAATGTCAACCTCGGCCAACTGGTCGGTGCCCACCGGGGTGAATTGTCCCAGGTAGTGCCGCGGCGAACTGAACAGGCCGCGATAGAACATGAAATGCGATGTCTTTTCGAGGAAAATGGAGTTCGGCTGGCGGAACGTGAAGCGAATGATGTGTGTGTCGTCGCCGTCTTCATCAGGTACGGCCTCGATTTTCACGCGGGTCTTCTGCGCCTCTTTGACCAGCCCGGCATAGGCCGCCCGGAACAGCAACATGTTCATGCGGTAAAGTTCCGAGTCGTCCAGACGGGCTTTCTCATACCGCTTGTCCCCCGGTCCGATCTTCGTGCGGCTCACCCAATCGTCCCGGGACCGCAACACCTGCAAGAGCCAGAGTTCCTCTCGGTTGAGCACCGAAATCCGCGACTCCAGTTCCGCTCGTCGCGTCGTCATGTCGACCTTCGCCCAGGCCTGCTCGCTGTAGTACTTCGGATTGCGAAACAACTTGTTCAGCCGGCCGACCAGGCCGACCCTCGTGTTCTCATCGGGGGCCTTGCCCGAGGCGACCTCGGTGAGCATGCCCTTCAACTCTCTGCCCAGTTCGCTCTGGCCGGCCAGGGCCCACAGTTGCTTGCCGGGCGACGGTTCCCGGGCCTGACCCTGCCGGGTAATTGTCATGGCCAGACGGACCCAGTCCAGAATGTCGGCCGTAGAAAGCAGCGTTGAACCGTCCGTCGGCTGCATCCACATCGGCGAATCGGGCCAGTAGGACGAACCGATTATCTTCTCGGTGACAAAGAGAATGTCCTGAACCGTGAAGGGGTGGCCGTCCGACCATTTGTGGCCCTTGCGCAAGTAGAACGTATAGACGCGGTTCTCGTTCTCGATCTTCCACTTGTAGGCCAGGCAGGGTTGAATCCGCCCGGCCGGATCCATGCGCACAAAGCTCTCGGTTCCCAGCTTGGTGCTGTAGTCGCTCAAGTAGATTCCGGCCCGGCGCCAGACGCCTGAATCCTCGTCGGCCCCGCCCCAGCGATAGCCATAGTCGCCGATGCCGTTGCTCTCGGCCTCCGGACCAACGACCACCGCCGGAAAAAGGGGCAGCCGCTGCTCGACCGGCGGCAGATCTTTCGGATCCGGCAGAAAGTAGTATTTCCGCCCCTTGTATTCTTCGAAGAGCCCCAACTCATCCTGCCGCTTGCGATCCCGCAACACCGGGGCCTCTTTGAATTCCGTGATGACGATCTGCGGCTCATCGGTCGCTTCCGGAAAGGCCTGCTTATAGGTGTAGCGACCGGGGAACGAAACCTTGGTCCGCGTCGGGGAGGGCTTGTCTTTCCAATAGCGAACGACCTCGGCCACCGTCACCTGGCGGGTCGGCGCTTTGACGCCCGCAAATGCGAATCGCGCGATCACCGCCTTGAAGGCCGCCACCGTGGTCGGATTCCCGTCCAGTGTGATGCCTCCTCTGCCGTCGACCTTGAAGGTCCATTTCCGCTTTGCCCCTTGCGGCCCTTTGTTCAGTGCCCGGGCCTCGATGATCAGCTCGCCGGCGGGTTGGACGATCCGGGCAATGATGTTCTCAATCCCGGCCGGTCGGCCGTCAATGTCCATCATTCCCTTCTCAGTCACCGAAGCCACCCAGCGGATCGGTTGCCCATCGACGGTCTGTCCGGTGGCCTCGGCCCTGAAGACAATCTTCGCCCGCCCCAGCCGATCGGTGCCTTGTTGGGCGACCAGGAACAGTACGAACAGCCCCGCGATGACCGCCGCCAGTTTCAGAAAGAAACGAACCAAGAAAACCCTCCTTGGGGAAAAACCACGGAGCCCTGATAGACGACTACACTATCAGAGCACCACATCGTACACATCATGCGCTCGGCGTCAAGTATATCTGCCCTGCAACATCCGATCAGACGCCTCGGCCGCCCCGGTGGACTATACGACGGCGCCGGAATAGCCCACCGGCCCGGTCCGATGCGAAACCCATTTGTTGCCTGCCAGCGGTTAAAGGTTAGAATGTCGCTTTGGGTGTCGGTCATTTCACACAACCAATGGAGGTTAACTGTGGCCAGCCGACGAATCGCTTTCATATCGGCCGCACTGCTACCCGTACTGTTGATTGCAGGGGCCGGTCGTGCAGCCGTCTACTATGTCGGCCCCAAAGGGCAGTGACGACGCCGATGGCTCGGCCCAGGCTCCGTGGCAGACGCTGGCCAAGGCCGTTTATTCAGCCACGCCCGGCAACGACAAGCGGGGTGCCATGGTCTGGCGTAGCCAGGCCATGACCCCGATCCGCCGACCTCCTGAATTCCAAGCTCGGACGCTCCCATTGAATCGCCGATGAGTGGTTGACCTCTGCCGTGCGGTGGCTATAGTGGCCGGGCACTGGTCTACAGGGAATGGACGGCCCGGCCCGAAAAACGCTCCGCCCCTCCCGGCCGTCGCGCAACAGATCTGGAAAGGAGATTTCTCAATGTTCCGGGAAACCGAAAGAACCCTCGAGCGAGTCATCCTCGAGATCGGGCTGAAGATATTCAAGAAACTCGACGACGCCTCGATCCGCCGGCAGTGCCGCACGGTGATCGACAACTGGCGGCGGTTGATCGAGGACGCCGAGGTCGTCTCGGCCCTGATGTGGATCGGCGACGGCGACGAGGTCTTCAACTTCCGCGGCAACCTGGACGACCGTATTAACTGGAACGACACCATCGGTTTCAACAATCTGAAGTACAACGCCTATCCCGAAAGCCGCCACTACCGCACCTGGTACGCCCGGCCCTACATCGCCAAGCCGCCGAAGGTCACCTACGCCCGGCTGAAGCGAATCGTCAAGATTCTCAAGGCAACGGCCAAGGAAATGTGCGGCGTCGACATCGAGGTCGGCGCCACCATCGACGCCGGGCCGGAGTTCGTCGAGAGCAAGTTCAAGTTCGAGCGGCACCCCGAGATCCTCAAGGGCGGCCCCGACTCCGAGATGCCCAAAAGCCTGTCGTTCCTGTGCTGCTATGCAGCCATGGCCGGCGACGACTACCCCTA
>JAACEH010000305.1 GCA_011682595.1 Anaerolineaceae bacterium | reverse complement strand
GGCTCAAATTCGTCCTGGCCTATACGCCGGGCGGTTCGCGGCCGTATCTCTTCGGCCACGTACTCGCGAATCGCCAGATCGAACTCCAGGGCCAGGGCCGCCTGCTGGTTCATCAGGTCTCTGGCCTGCCGCCGGCCGACCACGTAAGTCCGGTAAAGCAGAAAGCAGCACAGCAGCACACCAAAGCAACCGATGGTAATGACGAACTTGGCGCCGATGCTTCTCAGAGAATACCACATAAGATCCTCCGTCACAGAGGCACGCTTCTGCCTGACCTCGGGACATCATGCTCTTTGTATCGGCACCTGATCGGGGATTCCTAAAGGTGGATATCAACCGAGCCATGTCAAAGGCCGCGCAGCCGACAGCTTTTGTCGCCGGTTCATACGGTGATTGTCCCATGCGGACCGCCCGGGCCCGGCGTTTGCATGGCGCAGCCGCGACAAGCAGTAGTGGACCGCCACAATCGGGCTTGCCTCAAATCAGGACGCGTCATACTATTGAGAGGCCGCATTCGCCATGTTTCATAGGCTTTGGCGACAACCGTTCCCGGCGGAGTGAATCCATGCCGCAGAACCCACGGGTTATCGGACGGACGACGGCCGGCGACGGCACGTCGTTTTTTCAGGCGGAGTCGCGCTTTGCTCTGGTTATTTTCGGGGCCGGCGGCAACTTGGCCCGCCGATGAGGGGGCCGGCGATCAGCCTTCAATCACCTCGCCGGGCAGCACGTACAGTGGTTTCGGGTACTTGAAATCCTTGAAGACGCGGGCCTTGAAAATGTTGATCTTGCCGTCGTCGTCCAGGCAATCCTCGCGAATCCAACCGCCGCAGACCCTGCCGACGAGAAACGCGTGACCGGCGATCGGCACTTCCCTGTCGAAGGTGAACTCCACGGCGGCAACACACTCGGCAATCGACGGCGTCTCGATGGTCAGGCCGGGCTTGGGGGTCAGACCGGCCTCTTCAACTTCGCTGACCTCCGGGGGCAGGTGCTCGGCCAGCCTGGCCATGGCCTTGACGATGTCGGCCCCCGGTATGTTAACGACGAACTCGCCGGCCCGCTTGATGTTGGCGTAGGTGTGGTGCCCCGTTGCAACGGCCACGCCCAGGTGCTCGCCCGACAGGTTCGTGTAGGCCCCGAACACTCCCGCGTTGACAACCTTCGACTCGTGCAACGTGGTGACGATCATCGTCGGCTTGGTGGCCAGGAAGCCCATGGCCTCGCGGCCCTTGACCTCTTTTGTATTCATGGTATCTCCTTGAAGGTTACAGCGCCTGCCTCTCGGCGAATGAGTATGGCGCCTTGGTTCAGTGCCTCCGCATGCTGTATCGCAATCGTACCACCTCACCAGTGGAATTGGAGTTGGCGACTGAAATCCCGGCCCTTGACGCGGTAGGCGGCCCGTTGCCGATCGGTGATGCGGCCGGTCAGCAAATTGATGTTGGACTTCTCCCACTGCATGGCCGCCCCGTAGCGCCGGTGGCGGCCCAGGGCCTTGCGAAACTCGGCCCCGTGCGGCCGGTCGCCCGAGGACTGCCGGGCGTGAAGGCACTCGTGGTAGATCGTAAACTCGACGAACCACCGGGGCACGATCCACTGGTCGAGCACGGGGCTGATGAAGATCATATTCTCGCCGCGGTAGTAGGCCCCCAGGGTCCGGGCCCGAACCCGCCGCCGCGAAATCCGCCGGCCCCAGGTGATCCGCGCCGTAATCGCCCCGTCGAAGTATTCAGCATTGACCCGTTGCATGAGTCGATCCAGATGATAGCACCTGCCCTGCGGCTTGAGCACCCGCCGGCGGGTGTGGGCCAGGCCGGCGGCCTCCGGCGGCGGACTGTTGATGAACCGGCCGACCACCTTGGGGCACCGTTTCGCGCAGCCGCCCAGCCAGCGGCCCACGCCGACCAGCACCTCGTCCGGGGCGTCCAGAAAGAGCCGCTGAATGCGCACCCGCAGGGGATCGGCCGACGGCGAGAAGGTGATGTAGTTGCTGGCGTTGGAAGTCAGCGTCAGGCGGACCGGCCGCTGGGCAATCCGTTCCAGCTCGCTGCGAAGTTGCTGGCCAGTGAACCTCGGCATGACCCCCATGATATCTCCGCGACAACGGCCGTCAAGGGGACGCATGTGGCCGGGGCATGGGCCGCCGGTCAAGCCCGTGGCCTTCCCGGGGCGCATCCGGGCGGTCTCGGCGACCGGCAAGGCCACCAAAAAACGCTCCGCTTTTTTGGGCAACTGCCTATCGCCATCTTCCGGCCTTGGGCTATAATAATACCCTGCGAGTTTCAGACGGAGCAACCCCACCGTGGGGACGACTTCTTTGTGAGCGGGCGGTCGCTCACCGGGCCAGGCGGCGCCGAAGAGCCGGCGCCAAGGATGGGAAGCAAGTTCAGATGACCGACCAGACAAGCGGCGACAACCCCCTGCGGGCCCAAGACCCGGCAGAGGCACAACTGGAAAAAGAGATCCAAGAGGCCCTCGGCGGCAAGAGCCTCGACGAACTGATGGACGAGGCCGAGCGGGCCGCAAAAGAAAGCCGGACCGAGACCGGCGTCGCGGGACTCAAGAGCGGCAAGGTCATCGGCATCACCGGCAACGACATTTTCGTCGACCTGGGCGGCCGCAGCCAGGGCGTCATCACGGCCGACCAGTTTGAGCCCGACCAGGCGCCCAAGGTCGGCGACACGGTCGAGGTGGTCATCGATCGCTACGACGGCAGCGAGGGGCTGCTGATCCTGTCGCGCAAGGGGGCGGCCCAGAAGGTCGCCTGGGCGACGATGGCCACCGGCGACGTGGTCGAGGCCCGCGTCACCGGCGTCAACAAGGGCGGCCTGGAGTGCGACCTCAAGGGCATCCGGGCCTTCATGCCCGCCAGCCAGGCCGACACCG
>JAACEH010000304.1 GCA_011682595.1 Anaerolineaceae bacterium | reverse complement strand
CCAGTTGGCCGAGATCGGCGGGGGCCTGGGCTGCCGGTTCGCCCTGGAGAATCTGCCGCGAGGCCAGATGGGCGACGACATGGACATGCTGCGGCGAATCGTCGACGAGGTCGATTCGCCTTGCCTGGGCTTGAACTACGATTGCGGGCACGCCAATCTCGGCGACGGGGCGACGGCGGTCCTCGAGGCCGGCGGCGAGCGGATCATCGGCACGCACATTCACGACAACAACGGCCAGGCGGACGATCACCTCGTGCCCGGCTTGGGGAGCATCCCCATGGAAGCCGTCTGCCGGGGACTTGTCCGGCACGGTTACAGCGGCGATTTCACACTGGAGCTTATGGGCTCGACCGACGAGATTCGCAGCACCTGCGACGGCCCCTGGTGGGAAAGGTTCAACCATTGGGTGAACATCGCCAGCGGCCTCGCCGAATAATGGCAGGACCTTGGACACAAGGGCTCCACCCTTGCTGCATCCGCCGACCCCGCAATCAGCCGACTTCATGACAAGCCCACGGCACTGCCGTGGGACACCAACGGCGCACAGCGTCCCCCTGCGGTGCAGGGGGCTTGTAACGGCCACGGCTTCTCGATTGTCTCTCTAACTTCCAAATTTCATTTCCGGCACGCCGACCGGCTGGAACTCGACGTAGAACATCTTGTCGTCCTCGCCGGGGTCCAATTCCACGACGATTCGCATCAGCCAACTGGCCATTCGCCGCTCCAGCTCAAATCGCGTACCCGAGTTTGTTCTTGCTCTGTTGAACTCGTACTGCTCGAAGAAATGGAACTTCCATTTCCGGTTGATTACGTAGTCCACGCCGAAGGTGCCGATCGTGGAGTCTACACCGCGAATGTACCTGCTGCCGACATAGTAACTCAGACGCGGTGAACGGACAATCGCCAGCCCGACATTAGACGTGCGGATGCGCTCCTCGTCGGTCACGTAATAGACGTCGCCGACCAGCGAGGTGGTGTCGCTGAACTGCCAGGAATAATCGGTCTGCAGGTTGTTGATAGACCTGTCGTCGTCGGGCGCAACGCGCGGCGTCTCGGCCCCGGCGAACCAGGTCATCAGGAAGTCCAGGGTCATCCAGTCGACCGTTTTCTGATCGGGACCGCGCTTGGTCTGCAGCCGGTTTCGCCAGCCGACCCGGAAGACATCCGTATCGTCGATGCCGCGGACCAGTTTGGCTTCGGCCGACCCCGGATCGTCGAAGGGATAGAGGTTCTTGGAACTCAGGTCCGTGTCGGCGGCCATAAGCTCGATGTCGAAGGTATTGACGTGCCGCAGGCGGTTGATGTCCCACAAGCGGCTGTGAACATTCGGAAAGACCCGGCTCAGGTACCAACTGGCCCGCGTGCCGATGGCGCCCCAGGTGCGGCCGTCGGCCCCGCGGCGAACCAGGTCCTGCTTGGCCCCCCTGCGGGCCAGCCTGTTTCCGAAGTACGACAAGCGGCCGTCGGCAAAGGGCACCACCTTGAGGAAGCCGACCTGCAGCGGCATCTCCACCGTGTGCCGGGTGTCGGCGATGTTGGTCCAGGGGCTGCCGAGGCGGGTGGAGTCATTTTCATCCAGCCGGAAGCGACCGTGCTGGTACGTGGTTCGCATAAAGTAGGTCAGCTTGTCTTCCAGGAGCGGCTCGCCGATGACGAAGTAGTCCAGCCGCGGCGCGCTCTCGACCTGGTCCATGAAATCGTTGATGCGAGCCTTGAACAGGGCCGTAAAGGCCTGGCGGCCGACCTGCTTCTTAAGGTGCAGCAGCGTCTCCTGGTCCTTGCTTTCGGCGTCCTCTTGCTCGTACCACTCGCGCATGTAGTTCCTGTCGCTGAGCCAGGAGACCTCCCCGGTCAACTGCCAGTCGTAGGGCAGGAAGTGCCTGTGACGCCAGGTGATACGGCCGCGCTGCGGGCGCGGAATGTTCACCTTGCCGCCGCTGATGTTGTCCCGGCCGGAATCGTGAATGAAGTTGCCCAGGAACTCACCCAGGAAATTCTTTCTCTGGTACTTACTCTCAACAGAAATGTACGGTCCGCGCTCGCCGTAAAGATTGAGGTTCAAATAGGTTTTCTTGAAGCCGTCGGGAATTTCCCGCACCCCCAGCAGTCGCCAGAGATACCACTCGGTCTCGAGGCCCGCGCCGCGGCTGGTTTGGTCGGTCAGATTCACGCGGCGCAGGGGCGCCACCCCCTGCTCGAGGTCGCCGGTCATGCGCGGCCACCAAGTGAGCGGGATGCCCCGCACGCTGCTCACAACATTCCGGGCCGAGAAGCGCAGGCGGCTGACGTCCTCGCCGTACTCGTTCTGGCCGGAGAGGTCAACTATCTCGAACTGGCTGCCGTGCAGGCCCCACTGCGGATGGCCGAAGGCGTCGGTGGTCATGGTGGCCTTTTCGGCGACGAACTTCCCTTCGGCCAACTGGCGCACCGTCTTGGCGTAGTAGTAGACCGGTACGTCGCGAGCGGGGCTGAAGGTGCGGATCTTGGCGTTGGAGATCAGGGCCTGCTGGCGGTCGAAGTCGTAGTAGACCCGCGTGGCCCAGATGGTCCGCCGGCCCTGGTGTATCTTGACGTGGCCCTCCAGGTAGGCCTGGGTGCCCCCGCCGCCGCCAGTGCCGCTCCAGATGACGACGTCGTCGGCCTGCATCTCCAGGGAGCCCTGGGTGACCTGGACGCCGCCGCTCCAGGTGCTGATGCGCTGGTCGCCCTCGATGCGCGAGGAAAAGGTGACGCTGCGAATGTCGTTCAGGGCGCCGACGGTTATTTCTTCGCCGCGGACCGGGGCGACCCGCTCGACCGCCGGCTTGGGACCCGGGACCTCGGGCTCGTCCACTCCAGACTCCGCCTCGGCGGAAGGTTTGCTCTCGGCCTTTTCTGCCGCCGCCAGGGCCAG
>JAACEH010000303.1 GCA_011682595.1 Anaerolineaceae bacterium | reverse complement strand
GGGTACGAGCCGAGAATCTCCAACTGCTTGCAGTGTTCGCGCGACTCGGCCACGGCTTCGCGGAGCCCCGCGTCTTCGCGGTGTCCCTCGATGTCGACGAAGAAGTAATACTCCCATTTCTTGAACGGCGACGGGTGGCTCTCGATCTTGGTCATGTTGATACCCTTGGCGTTGAAGATGCTCAGCACCTCCACCAGGGCCCCATGGCGATGCACCACGGAGAACAGCAGGCTGGTCTTGTCGTTGCCCGTCGGCGGCGGACCTTCGCGACCCAGGGCCAGAAAGCGGGTCAGGTTCTGGCTGTTGTCCTCGATGGCCTCGAAGGCGATGTTGATCTCATAAAGCTCCGCCGCCAGGTGCGAGGCGATGGCCCCGGAGTTCGGCTCGCTTGCCGCTCGTTGGGCGGCCGCGGTCGTACTCGGCATCTCAACCAGTTCGGCCTTCGGCAGATTGTGCGACAGCCAGGTCCGGCACTGGTCGAAAACCTGCGGCTTGGAGTAAACCACCTTGATGTCGCAAGCCGGGCAGTTGGCCAGCAGGTTCTGGTGAATCGGCAGCTCCAGTTCCGCACACACCGTCACGTGGGTGCTCAGAAAACCGTTCAGCGTGTCGGTCACACTGCCTCCGGTGGTGTTCTCGATGGGCACCAGTCCGTAGTCACCGAATCCCCGGGCGATCGAGTCGAAGACCGTGGCGATGTCGCGCACCGGCACGTACTCGACCGAGGCCCCGAAGTGCTGCCTGGCTGCAAGGTGGCTGAAACTTCCGTCAGGGCCCAGGTAAACGATCTTCAGCGGTTTCTCCAGGGCGAAGCTGCCGCTCATGAGCTCCTTGTAAACGGCCGCCAGGGTCTCTTTTTTCAACGGCCCCTTGTTCAGCCGGGCGATGTTGGCCAGCACCTGGTGCTCGCGGTCCGGGCTGTAAATCTGAGTGCTGCCTATGGCCTGCTTGCGTTTGCCCACCTCGACCACGACCTCGGCCCGCTTGTTCAGCAGGTCGACAATCTGAACGTCGAGTTCGTCGATTCTCGCGCGAAGGTCATCCAGTCGAGCATCGACCGACTGCGACTTTTCCGTGGCCGTTTCGCGGCGACTGTGCCGGCTGCGTTCTTGTTGGGACAAACTCTCCCCCTTTGGGGGCGCACTATACCCCCTGTCCGAACTATCGGTCAAGCCGCTGAAGATAGCAAAAAGCGGCAAAAAGTCAAAGAAAAAGGCGTTCAAGCGGGCTTTCAGGGCTTCCAGGCGGCCATCGGGCCGCCCTGGCGTTAAGTCATGGTGAAACCTTGCAGGTGCCGTGGTCTGGCAAAGCCAGGCCGCGATTATGCTTCGAGCACTCCCTCATGGCCTGCCCTGCGGCCAGACCATGGCACCGCTCATTCCAAACTGTGCCACCCGTCTTACTGTCCGTACTTCTGGAGCGCGGCGCCCACCAGGTAGAGACTGCCGCAGATGACGATAACGCCGCGGTCGCCGAGTGAGGTGCATGCCACAGACAGCGCATCGAGCCAGCCCGCTGCACTGCCCAGGACGTGTCCGCCCGCAGCAGTCAGGGCACGGGCCAGTTCTCGTGGCTCGGCGGCGCGGGGATTGTCGGTGCGGGTGAAAACCACCCTCGCCCGGGCCTCGGACAGGACCTTCATCATGCCGGGGATATCCTTGTCCGATGCGGCGGCGAAGATATAGATCGCTCGCTCGTCGGGGTAGTAATCGCCCACCGACTCGCAGAGCAGCCGCAGGCTGTCGGCATTGTGGGCCCCGTCGAGAATCACCGTTACCCCGGCCGCCCAGGACCCCGCGGCGGGGGACAAGGCCTGCATTCTCCCCGGCCACCGGACGCCGGCCAGGCCCTGGCGGACTCTGCGGGCCTCGGTCGCCCCAGCGAGCACCACCTCCGCGGCCGCCACGGCACAGGCGGCATTGACGGCCTGCACCCGGCCCCCCAGCGGAAGGACCAGCGAATCGTAACCGGACCGCTGCGTTCGGATCGTCATCCGTCCCGCGGGTTGATTCTCAAGAAAAGTTTTCTGCCAGTCGAAGCGGACGTCCTGGCCGATTCGGATTACCGGCGCATTGCGCGTTGTGGCAAAGTCCAGGATCACCCGCTCGGCCTCGGCCTCTTGCGGGGCCAGGACCAGCGGCTTGCCGGGCTTGATGATGCCGGCCTTCTCGGCGGCGATGGTGGCCAGGTCGTCGCCGAGTTGGAAAGCGTGATCGATGCTGACGCTGGTGATGACGGTCGCCACCGGCTCCAGGACGTTGGTCGAATCGAGCCGCCCGCCCAGGCCGGTTTCCACCACGGCCAGGTCGGCCCCGGCCTCGGCGAAACAGAGAAAAGCGATAGCCGTCATCATCTCGAAGAAGGTCGGCTCCTGATCGGAACATTCGGC
This sequence comes from Anaerolineaceae bacterium, assembly GCA_011682595.1. The sequence goes on along the minus strand of JAACEH010000303.1, from coordinate 508 downwards.
CTCGACGGCCGTGGCCACGCGGCCGATCATCCGCCGCATGAGGTCCTCGCTGACCAGTTGCCGATCGATCTGGATGCGTTCGCGCAGCTCGACCAGGTGCGGCGAGGTGAACAGGCCGGTCCGCAACCCGTGCTCACGAAGGATGGCCTCGGCCATGGCCGCCGTTGAGCCCTTGCCCTTGGTGCCGGCAATGTGCAGACTGCGGAACTGCCGCTCGGGATGGCCGACGGCCCGGAGCAGGGCGGCCACGCGATCGAGGTTGAAGGTGTCGGCGTTGTACCGCACCCGCTGCATCCGCTCGTAGTCGGTGCTTTCGGTGAGGTAGTTCAGCGCGGCCTCGTAACTGTCGAAACGATCGCTCATTGATCTCCTTGCCCTACAGTGAAGCCGACAGCCTTTCATCACATTACATAACATCTCTCTGGCCGCATCTGGAGCCTGATGCGGACCTATTACCCCGAGGCAAATGAACCTTTGGCGTCCGGCGGCGTATATTATGACAGAGACC
>JAACEH010000038.1 GCA_011682595.1 Anaerolineaceae bacterium | reverse complement strand
GCGCCCGGGAGCCGGCCCCGATTATCCTCTTGCCTTTCAGCGACGGCTACAACTGCTTGAGCAGGTTGGCCATCTCGATGGCGCTCTGGGCCGCGTCGCCGCCCTTGTTGCCCGCCTTGGCTCCGGCCCGCTCGATGGCCTGCTCGATGGTGTCGGTTGTGATGACACCGAAAATCACCGGCACGCCGCTCGAGAGGCTCACCTGAGCCACGCCCTTGGAGACCTCGGCGGCAATATAATCGAAGTGCGGCGTCCCGCCGCGAATGACCGCCCCCAGGCAGATCACGGCGGCGTACTTGCCGCTCGCGGCCATCTTCTGGGCGACCAGCGGAATCTCGAAGCTGCCCGGCGTCCAGGCAATGTCGATGGCGCCTTCGGCCACGCCGTGACGGGTCAGCACGTCGACCGCCCCGGCCAGTAGCTTTGAGCTGATGAATTCGTTGAACCGTGAGACGACGATAGCGAACCTTTGGCCCTTTTTGGCGACCAGATCGCCCTGATGCATATTGGCCATACCCGTTCCTCCTTCATAAGAGCCAGCCGGCGGCGAACCGGCCAGACCCACAGTATAGCCAAAACCCGGCCACGTTCAAGGTCTTTTGCTCGGCCTGATACACAGAGGGAGCCGTCTTTGTTGTGGAAGAACACGGCGGGCCAAGACCCGCCGTGCCACACATTCAAACAGCCCGGCCACCCGCCGAGACAGTTCTACAACTCCTTGCGATGATGATGAACAAGATGGTTGACCTGACCTGCGGGCTCATGGCGACACGCTGTCAGCCATCCTTCCAGTTCCACCACTTGAGTTTGTTCGGGTCAGGACAGGGCGTGCCGGCGTAGTAGACCGCGCAGCGGAACACATAGAGCACGCAACGGTCGATTTTTTGGTTGCGCAATTCGCATAGCCGCTCAAACATCGCCTCCGGACTCTGGCCCTTCAATTCGTCAAGCCCCTGGTATCCCAGGTCAAGCAGATCCTGGGCGAGGTTCGGCCCGACGCCCGGGATTTCCTCGAAGACGGTCCTGGTCCGAGACGTTCGATTCATTCGCACATCTCCCGGTCCGCGGGCCATGCCACCCCGCCAGTTTCAGGCAAAACTTCACTTCATGGCGACCCGTCGGGTGCCGGGCTTCTGAAGCACAGAAGCATGCCTGGATATCATAGTGGGTGGAAGAGGCCGGCGGCAGAAGAAAATGCGGCGACGGCCACGGGCTTTCTTGCTCGTGACCGTCGCAATGAATGTGTGGGTCGACCTGTTGGCTCCGTCCGATCAGTCCAGCGGCTGGGAGTTGCAGAGGTTGCTGTCGCTGCTGGCCACACGCTTGCAGTTGGCACAGATGAACTTGGCGTCTTTGACCAGGTCCTTGATCGAGTCCAGCGGCTCGTTGGTGGCAATCAACTGGCACAGGTGCTGGTCGTGTCCGGCTCCGCATTCGGTCATCGTTTCAGTCTCCTTAATCTCCCGCTGCACAACATTCCAAGGCAGGAAGCGACTTGCTGCCACGGGTGAAGTCTACGTCAGGCTCCGTGCGAGGTCAATATGCTATAGAGGGAAAGGAGGGCGGAAGTCGCCCGGCAAGGGGTAAGAAAAAATAAAAAATGGAGGCGCCGACCGGACTCGAACCGGTAGATCACGGATTTGCAATCCGTTGCCTTACCAATTTGGCTACGGCGCCTCGCGGGGCGGGGCTTGCGGGCCCCTGGGCCAACTCGTCGCGGCAATTCTAGGCGATAAGCCCCCGACTTTCAAGGGCAAAGGTCGCCCGGACACTGAGCGGGATCACATAAGTCTTGTCGCGTGTGCGAGAGCGATCATGGCCTGGCCTGCAGCCAGACCATGGCACCCAATCTCGCAAAACATACGTCAGGCCACTCAGTCGTCGTGGTGCAGTTCGTCCCAGTCCGGCTCTTCCTCGCTGCCGGGTGGCCCGCCGACCGCCTCGTAGTAGGCCTCCCTGGCACGGGCCCATTTCAGCCGCCGGTATCCGAATACCACCAGGGCCACGCCCAGGGCGCTCTTGATCGCGTGGAAAGCGAGCTTGACGTAGGCGGCCGTCCACTGGCCGTTGCCGACCAGTATGCAGGCTTGCAGGACGCTGACCGCAACCATCAGCAGGCCAATGGTCAGACAGGTCCAGGCCAGGAACTTCCCCATGGGTGATCCCTTCTTTTGCCGTCCGGCTGCACCGTTGCCGCTCCCCCAGCTACACCAAGTGTATCAGCAAGACCTGTGCCGGTCAACAAAGGCTGTTTCCGGGCCAGTAATGGCCTTCAATCCGTTTGACCGAGATGCTTTATCAGGCTATACTTAAGGTGCTTGGTGGGCATGCAGGGAGCGTTGTCTTGTGCTTGGGCTTACAGGCCGGTCTCCCGCCTTGGTCGGCGGAGGGGGCTATGAATAAGACCGGCCCTGCTAAGGAGTCGCTGCGGAAAGGCTGTGCGTGTGAAATTGCATTTGCTGCGTGCCCTGGCCCTGGCAACCGTTCTGTCAGCGGCAGCGGGATCGTCCCTCTCGGGTCAGATCACGCCGGACAATGTCCTGCTGATCGTCAACACCGACAGCGCCGATTCTCAGGCCATTCGAGACGCCTACCTGGCCATGTACGGGCCGCAGGTCCACCTCTGGGAGTATACGGGCTCATCTGCCGCGACGATCACCCGGGCGACGTTCGATGCCGAGTTGCGAGTGCCGCTCGACACCTACCTGCGTGACACCATCGTCGACGGCCAGCCGCTGTACAAACGGGTCCGCGTCCTGGTGACGACCAAGGGCGTGCCGCGTCGAATCGACGATTTCGACGACCCGGGCATAGGAGACAACCCGCTCATCCTGGGTGCCGAGTACGGTGCGGGCAAGTACGATGCAGCCAGCGTGGACTCGGACCTGGTTCTGCTGCACCAGGACCTGACCGCCGGCGGCAGTCCCCTGCCGGGCCATATAGCCAACAACCACGTCCGCAACCCTTATCACGCCGGCACGGACCGCATCGACACTTTCAGCCGCAACAACGCCCTCCTGCCCAAGACGTTTTCGTGGGATTGGACCGACGGCGGCTGGCAGAGTTCCGGCGGGGCGCCGTCGGCCAGGCTGACCCCGGGCGACATCTACCTGGTGACGCGACTGACCGGCTACACGGCCGAAGAGGCGATTGCAGCCCTGAACCGCAGCGGCACCATTGCCGTCAACAGGAACGAAACGACAGTGGTGATCGATCGCGACGGCGTGAACGTACACGACGACTCGGACCTGTACAGCCAGGGTGAGGACTTCCCCCAAACCCGGGACATGTTGCTGGCGGCGGGTTTCAACGTTGACTACGACGAGACGAGCCTGTTTGTTACGACCTCCGCCCTGAAGGTGATCGGCTACGCCGGCTATGGTCGCAATCACACACCTGCGCCGCTTCAGACTTACATCCTCGACACACTGGATTTCGACCTTGCCCCGGGGGCCATCTTCAACACCTACGAGAGTTTCAACGGGCGGAATTGCGAGACAGCCGACCCTCACGACTATCAGGGCCAGGTGGCCGACTGGATTCGAATCGGCGGCACCCTGGGTCTGGCTCACACCTGGGAGCCGTTCGCCTTCTCGGTCGGCGACAACGAGATTCTCTACCAGAGGATGCTCGTTGAGGGCTGGACATTCGCCGAAGCCGCCTACGCCAGTCTGCCCGTGGTGTCGTGGCAGAACATCGTGGTCGGCGACCCCCTGGCGACTTTTCAGGTTGTCGAGGCCGGAGCACCGCTCGTCGCGGTCGCCACCGAGGACGACCTGGACTGGGTCTACCAGAACATACCACAATCACTGGCCAACGGGGGCCACCGGGTGGCTTTGACGGTGACGGTCCTCGACCCCAACGGCAACAACACCGTTACGGTGACGGTCGGCAAGAAAGCCGGCAGCGGACCGGGCCAGGTTGACGTGCAGCCGGGCGCGACGGAGCTGAAGAAACTGATTCTGGGCAGCGACCGTGCCGCGGGCACAGACGGCTCGCTGGTCCTGGAGGTCATCTGCCGGGGCGACCTGTCCGCAGCGGCCACAATCGTCGATCTGCCGTTTCACTGCCGCCTGCTGGGCGACGTGGACGACAACGGCGGCCCCGAGCCGGCAGACGTGGCCTTGCTGATCAACCGTCTTAATGGCGCTCCCACGCCACCGGGAATTCACGCCAAGGCCTTCGACCTGGACGCCAACGGCGGCCCCGAGCCGGCCGATGTGTCGATTCTGATGGCGATTCTGAACGGACAATTGTAGGCACAATCCGCCGCTGCGGCAGTGGGGCGGGGCGGGCGGCCGCAAGAAGCCAAAAACCAGGCGTCTACACCCCGGAGGTTGCGGACGCCTGCGCTTGGAACTTGTAAACCGATCCTTCGATTTACTGGTGTTTCTCTTTCATCTGACCGGCCATGTAGAATATTTCCGGCAGACGGAGCCACGGCGAGTTGTGCGGCGCGCTGCGGGTCTGGCAGAATTCTATGCCCACGTCAAATCTGGTTTCGAGTCTCTGGCAGCGGGTCACTCGTCCGGTAACGTTGACCTCGGGCCGCGTGCCGAAGGGCGGCATGCAAACCGTCAGTGCTTCTCCCTGGCGGAGCGCGACGCCACTTGATCCGCGCATACCACCAAGCGAGAAGTTCATTATCTCGATGTTAACGATTCCTTCCGGCCGGCCTCCCTGGCGGGCCACCTGGCCGGCGGCCAGGTCATCCCGTTTGGCTTTCACAGGAATGCTCATTGGAAAGCGGCGAAACTGCCGACGCTCACCACCCGGGCTGAATTGCATCGGGTTAACCGAAGTCATGACGGCGACGTCCCCCATGCCACCCCTCAGGTCCCTGGCTTGGATTACAGAAATCCCCCTCCTTTTACGACTCACCTATTTGTTATCGGACACTCGCACAGCAAAAACCAATCTTATTACAGCAGTATGACCCACTTTTCTTGCATAGGCAAAAAATTGACGGGTTTTATAGCCACTTTCGCCTACTTTTTCTGCGCCAGGTGACCACCTATCGGCACAGAGCCATCCGGCGGACGCGAAATCCTTGCAGGCGAACACAGAATATGGAAGCCAAGAGGGATCCCCGCTAGTGGATCTGGCTGGCTGCCTCCTCCAGAGGATTACTGAAGGCCACACCGATGCGGTAATGCCCTTCCAACCTGTCGCAGCGGGTGACTCGTCCCCGCACGTCTCTTCCGCCGCGCCCTCCCTGCGGCGGGATGAACAGAATCAATTGCTCATTGTCGACAACTTCGTTCTCGACGACTCCACATGCGCCCCCTTTGCTGATGTCCTTGATCTGCAGGTTGAGAATTCGCCGACCTTCCTCGATGCCCTGATCGCACAACACCGCCACGACATGCATCGGCACAATGTAGCGGTGATGACGCCGACGCTCGCGGCCGGATCGCTCCTCAGTTTTGCCGACAAGACTGGACATCCGCTTGGTCTCGGGCCGGGCTCTCTCTGATGGTGGTTAGAAGCAAGTGAATTGCCACGACACATCCACTATATAGAGGATCGCTTCAGGAATAAAGTACAAAATAGGCGGCAATGGACGGTTTTTGCCCCTTCCCACACAACCCACTCAGACAAGTTTACCACAGCTTTTCGAAAAGGCAAATCTGCCGGAAATCCTTGTTTAATGGACCGTCACTAACGCTTTGCACCGGCCGAGGTTAGAGGCCTATTTTTGCTCCGTTTTTTGGCTGAATAGGCCGCTTTCCCCGCCCTTGTTCAACCCTCGGGAGCCCCGGACTGCGGTGGGCCGGCCACTGCCGCGGTTGGGCCGCTCTACAATTATGGTCAGGCTTCAATATCGATCAACTGCCCGGACTCGGCTCCGTCGCCGCCGTCTCCCGCCGCTTCGTCGCCAGTCTGGGAAGTGTGTTGTTCGGCCAGGGCCGACTTTTGTCGGCCGGTAAGCTGGCCGTGGGATTCGTACTGGTCGCGTGCCTCGCGGCCAGAGGTCTCTTCCTTGTCCGGCTCGACCCTTCGTCCGCGCAGGGTCTGGGCCGCCTCGACTTCCTCCTGGGCGGCAACGTACCGTCGCCGGGCTTCGCTGGTGCGTTGCTGCTCGCCTTTGCGGGTCCGGGAGTTTTCGGCTTCGGCGCGCCGAGTGGCCAGGTTGGCCTGGTTGAACGTTCCGACAATTCCGCTGCCGATGTCCGACACGTGCACCTCCGAGGCATCCGACCTTCGTCCGGCCTCCCGGCCTCCCGGCCTTCGTAGCCGTAGCTACTACGGCGGAGTAGGCTCAAGAAGCCCTTGCGGCGAGTCTGCCTTGCAGCTTAAGCCCCTGCTCCGGCAGTTCACCGAACCGGGACTTCTCGCCTCTGGCCTATCGGCACATGGCCGGCCAGACTTTACCGCGGCAGAGGAAATGCCCCGTTCAGGTCACAAACTCGTGCCTGCGGTTCTCCAGCAGCGGACGCAGACGGGCCAGGATGCTGGAGTGCATCTGGCTGACTCGCGACTCGGACAGATCGAGCGTCGCCCCGATCTCCTTCATGGTCATCTCCTCGTAGTAGTACAGCAGGATGATCAGCCGTTCGTTCTTCGACAGCCCCTTGGTAATCAGTTTCCGCAGGTCGTGCTTCTGGGCCTTGCGAATCGGGTTGTCGCCCCGTTTGTCCTCCACGATATCGATTTCGCGGACGTCCTTGTTGGTGTCGGTCTCATAGCACTTGCGATCCAGGCTGATGACGCCGGTCGCCTTGGCATCGCGGATCAGACGCTCGTAGTCTTGCTGGCCGAGCCCCATGTGCCGGGCCAGTTCGCGGTCGGTCGGCGTCCGGCAGAACTTGACCTCCAGGGCTTGGCGGGCCTCGTTCAGTTTGCTGGCCCGGGCCCGCACGAGCCGCGGCACCCAGTCGTTGGCCCGCAGGCTGTCGAGAATGGCGCCGCGAATCCGGGCCGCGCAGAAGGTCGCGAACTTCACCCCGCGATCCAAGTCGAACGAGTCGATGGCGTCGAGCAGCCCCTGGAAGCCGTCCTGGTAGAGGTCGTTGATGTCGACCTCGTCGGGCAGCTTGGTGTATAGCCGCTCGCTGGTGTACTTGACGATCGACAGGTAGTGTTCAGCCAGATCGTTGCGCAGCTCGACCGTCGGATTTGAGCGGTATTGCCGCCAAAGGCCGTCAATCTGCTCATCCGTGTACTTCCGTGGCTGCTGAACCATATCAACTCTTCTTCTCACTCGTGCCATGGGTGTTCCTCACCAAACATGAATCAGTAGTTTCAGTTTACTGCCGAACCGGCGCCTTGGGAGACCGGCTCTTCCAGTGAATCGGCGGCGTCCGTGCCGACCGTTGAGCTTGCGACCGAATCGCCCGCCCCCTTCGACGGGGACAGTTCCTCCTCGACCTCTTGATCCTTGTGATTGGCCTCCTCGCGCACGACGTACCTGACGGCAACCGCCGCCAGAACTCCCGTCAGCCCGCCAATGACCATCGCCAGGAGCGACTGTTTGATCGCCGAAGCGAACGAATGGCCCTGCAGCAAGCCGCTGAAGCAGACCACGGCAAAACTCAACAAAGCCAAGGCCGATCCGTAAATTCGCCAATGCATCGAAACCTCCTTTCCTCACCTGCTTGCCCACCCCCACTGTGCACCCACTTGCCGACGACTTCATGTCGCCCCCCCCCTCGGCCCGGTCAGGGCCCTCAGGTCGCGGCACTGAACAGGCCCGCGACCCGTTTGAAGAAGCCGCGACCCGGGGCCGGCATGTCCTGCCGGTCGCCGCCGCGGACGATCCAGTCGGCAACCTGTCGCATGCACCAGGCGGCCTGGGAATTCGGAAACGCCGAAACGAACGGTTTGCGGCTGCGCACTGCTCGCGACACGTGACCGTCGCAGAAGATGTACCCCGCGTCGTGAACCTCGACGCTCAGGAACTTCCGGGCCACGCCGGAAATACGCTCGTAAACGCGGCGCGCCTCCTGCCGGCTGCCGACCATGTTAACCAGCAGATGCAGTTGCGGGCGGCGGTCCTGGCGGCTGAGTATCTTCAGCGTCGCGTAGGCGTCGGCCACGCTCGGAGGTTCGGGCGTAGTCACCACCAGGCACTCGTCGGCGGCCGAGGCCAGGGCGATCACTGTGCGGCCGATCCCCGCCCCGGTGTCGATCAGCAGGTAGTCGGTCCGGCTCTCCAGGCGGCTCAGTTGTTCCAACAGGAGCCGCCGCTGGTTGTCCGGCAGATCGGCCAGCCGGCCCAGCCCGCTGGCCCCCGGCACCACGGCCACCTTGTCCGGGCCGGCACTCAGGATCTCCTCGATTTTCCGCTCGCCGCTGAAGACGTGGCTGAGGTTCCACCGCGGTTGCAGACCCAGCATCAGGTCCACGTTGGCCAGCCCCAGGTCGGCGTCGACCAGCACCACTCTCTGGCGGTGGGTGCGGCTGAGGGCGATGGCCAGGTTGATGGCCACGTTGGTCTTGCCGACGCCGCCCTTGCCGCTGGTGACGGCCAGCACACGGCCGTGCGGACGCATCTGGCGCACCATTCGTCTCAGTTTCTCTGCCTGATCACCTATAATCATCGAACAGCACCCCCTGCACGGGCGGCCATGCTCGGAACAATCAGCTCGGCCAACTTGCGTGGTTCCCCCGCTTCAATATCGTCGGGCACGTCCTGCCCGACCGTCACGTACGACAGCTTCTGCTTGGTCCGCTGCAACACCGTCAGGATGATGCCGAAGCCGACCGCCTCGTCCAGCTTGGTCAGCACAATGCGGTCGATGCTGAAAGCTGCGAACTGTTCGAGCACGCTCTCGACATTCTTGTGACCGCACGTGCTGGAGATCACCAGGTGGGTCTCGTGCGGCTTGACGGCCTCCAGGAACTGTCGAAGCTCGTTCATCTTCAGCACGTCCCTCTGGCTTCTCCCGGCGGTGTCGATGAGAATGAAGTCCATGTCGCTGAACTCATCGACCGCCCGGCGAAGTTCTTTCGGCGTCAGGACCACCTTCAGAGGAACGTCGATAATCTCGGCGTAGGTCCTCAACTGGTCGACCGCCCCGATGCGATAGGTGTCGATGGTAATCAGCCCGACCGAGCGGTGTTGCCGGAGCCTGAACTGGGCGGCCAGCTTGGCGATGGTGGTCGTTTTGCCGACGCCCGTGGGGCCGATCATGGCGACCGCGGGGCGGGGCCTTCCAGCACGGTCGGCCCGGCCACCTCGATTCGCGAGGCCACGTAGCGAACCAGCGTCTCGCGAACGCGGTACTCGTTCTGCCACTGGCTCTCGGGAAGCTGTTCGCGAATCTGCTTGACCAGGTCCTTGGCCATCTCGTCGGCCACCTCGTTGCTCAGCAGCGAAACGTAGACGTCGAACAATTCGGCCGGCACGTCCGGGGTCCGCGTCGAGCGGGTTTCCTGGATCAGCTTATGAACCATCTCCTTCAGGCCGCTCATCTCGGACTGCAACTGCGAGGCGCTGACCTTGACGGCCTCCTGCCTGGCTTCGGCCACCAATTGGCCGTATGTCTGGCGCACTCGGAGGTCGCCCCCGCCGCCCGGTGGTGCGGTGCTGCCGAGTCGGCCAGGCGGGGTGGCCCGGGCGGGTTGGGTGGCCCCGGGAACCCGGCCAGGGGCCGCGGACGATTGCCGGCCGGCGGTAACCTCTACCACGTTGCGGGCCCCGAACCCGAGAAAGCCACCCGTCTTGTACGAGCGCGTGTTCAGGATGACCGCCTGTCGGCCAAAGGTACGTTTGACCATCTGCAGCGCGTCGCGCATCGATGGTGCCCTGAAAGTTTTCAGCTTCATGATTTCAACTCCGCCATGCCCATACTCTCAACCTTGACTCCACGAACGATCTCGTTGAACGACAGCACCGCCAGATTCGGCAGCGTCGTTTCAGCAATGCGTTTAACCTGTGCCCTGACCTGCGGCGAGGTCAGCACGACCGGCGGCGCACCGGCGTTGGCCAGCGGGCGTACGGCCTCGGCGATTTCCTGGGCCACGGTCCGGGCCACCTCCGGCGGCATGGTCAGGAAGCTGCCTCGCTCGTTGTGCTCGATGTGGGCCGAGATGCGGTCTTCCAGGGCCGGATCGAGCGTGACCACCCGCAG
>JAACEH010000302.1 GCA_011682595.1 Anaerolineaceae bacterium | reverse complement strand
GTCATGAAGCGGATCGCCGGCGACTTGCCCCAGGCGCCGATGGTCAGCGTCTCCAAGGGCATCGAGAACGAGACCCTGCAACGGCCCAGCGAGGTCATCCGGGACACCCTGGGCGACGGGCGAACCATCGCCGCCCTGAGCGGCCCGTGCATCGCCTTCGAGGTGGCCCGCCGGATGCCGGCCACCGTCGTCGTGGCGGCCGCGGACCAGACCTTGGCCACGGCGGTCCAGCAGGCCATGGGTCGCCCCTATTTTCGGGTATACTATAACTCCGATGTCCCGGGCGTCGAACTGGGCGGGGCCCTGAAGAACGTCATCGCCCTGGCCGCCGGCATCTGCGACGGGCTCGAGTTGGGCGTCAACGCCAAGGCGGCCCTGCTGACCCGCGGCCTGGCCGAGATCACCCGCCTGGGCGTGGCCATGGGCGCCCGGCGGGAGACCTTCGCCGGACTGGCCGGCATCGGCGACCTGATTACCACCTGCGTCAGTCCGCACGGTCGCAACCGCACGGTCGGCGAGGCCATCGGTCGCGGCGAAAAGCTGGACGAGATTCTCCAGCGGATGAATCACCAGGTGGCCGAGGGCGTGCCCACCACGCGTAGTGTGGTGGCCCTGGCCCGGCGCTACGGCGTTGACATGCCGATCACGGGCGAGGTGCAAAGCGTCCTGTTCGACGACAAGAGTCCGCGACAGGCCATTCGCGACCTGATGGCCCGGCCGTCGCGAAGCGAGGAAGAGACGTTTTAATTAGTCGGCCGGGGGTCAAGTTCGGCCGCTGTTTTAGTCGATTACTACTCTGCGAAGCAGCTTGCTGCGTAGCACGAGAATCACTGCGAAAACCGGTACTTGCCTGCGAAGGAGTTGTGACACGATGTCAGACGACAAAAAGGGCAATGGAGGCCCGCCAAAGAAGAAGACCCGCAAGCCTGCCGATAAGGTCACTCGGGCCAGCCGGGCGGCCGTGTGCAGCTTCTGCGGCAAGAGTCACCGCGAGGTCGGCCCGCTGATCGAGGGGCCCGACAATTGTTTCATCTGCGCACAGTGCGTCGATCTCTGCCAGTCGATCATTCAGCAGGAGCGCCGCCGTTCGGGCTCGCTGCCGGCCCACATCACCTCGGTGCCCACGCCGCGCGAGATCACCGAGTTTCTCGACCAGTACATCATCGGCCAGGGGCGGGCCAAGCGGACGCTCAGCGTGGCCGTGCACAACCATTACAAGCGGCTCAACGCAGCCCTGGACGACGACGACTCGGTCGAGCTGGAAAAGTCGAACGTCCTGCTGATCGGCCCGACCGGTTGCGGCAAGACCCTGCTGGCCCGGAGCCTGGCCCGCGTGCTGCACGTGCCTTTCGCCATCGGCGACGCGACCACCCTGACCGAGGCCGGCTACGTCGGCGAGGACGTGGAGAACCTGTTGCTCAGGCTGATTCAGGCGGCCGAATTCGACATCGAGACCGCCCAGCGGGGCATCATCTATATCGACGAGATCGACAAGATCGGGCGGACCAGCCAGAACGTGTCGATCACCCGCGACGTCTCGGGCGAGGGCGTTCAGCAGGCCCTGCTGAAGATGCTCGAAGGGACGGTGGCCAACGTTCCGCCGCAGGGCGGCCGCAAACATCCCGAGCAGCAGTACATCCAGATCGACACCAGCCAGATCCTCTTCATCTGCGGCGGCACCTTCGATCACCTGACCGAGGTCATCGCCCGGCGGGTGGGCAAGGGGACCATCGGATTCCACGAGGGCGGCCAGAACGAAACCCGCGCCGCCCGGGAAACCGAACTCCTGGGCCAGGTCACCCCGGACGACCTGATCGAGTACGGGCTGATACCGGAGTTCGTGGGCCGGCTGCCGGTGTTCACGCCGCTGATGCCGCTGGACGAGGATGTGCTGGTCCAGATTCTGACCGAGCCCCGCAACGCCCTGGTCAAGCAATACCAGAAGTTCGTGGCCATGGAGAATTGCGAATTGGAGTTCACCGACGGCTCGCTGCGGGAAATCGCTCGCCGGGCCATGGCCCGCAACACCGGGGCCCGGGCCCTGAGGGCAGTGACCGAGGAAATCATGCTGGACATCATGTACGAGCTGCCCAGCCGGGGAGCGGGCTACCGCTATGTGGTCGACGAGGAGGTCGTTCGCGGCGGCAAAGACATCCTGGCCGCGGCCACCAAGCTCAAGGAGAGCGCCTGAACCATGGCCATCACCTTCTTCTGTCCCAACCTGAAGTGCAAGGCCCTTCTGGAAGTCGACGAAGAAGAGCGCGGGCGGAAGGTCCGCTGCAAGAAGTGCGGCCAAGTGATCGTGGTGCCCCGCAAGAGCAGCAAAGACAACTGATTGACCCGCGATTATGTGTGGCACGGCGGGTCTTGTACGTGTTTAGCCATGTAGGGGCACCCCTTGCGGGTGCCCGCGAGAAATCGGATGGCAAGGGCGTTCGCGGGCGGGGGCAAGCCCCGCCCCTACAAAAAAACCACAGAAACGACGTGCCGCTAAACACGTACCGGGTCTTGCCCGCCGTGGCGAGAGCCATGGAGCATTTGCCACGGCCGGACAAGACCGGCCGTGCCACTGAAATGAGGTGCACCCTTGCCGCCCTACAGGTCGATGGCCATGGCGATTTCGTCGCAGTCGGGAAACTTCGGACACCTCAGGCAGGCCGACCATATCTTGTGCGGCAGGTCGTCCTTGGATATGGCCTTGAAGCCCTGGCCCTCGAAGAATTCCTGCTGGTAGGTCAGGGCGAACACGCGGCAGAGGCCCAGGGCCCGGGCCTCGGCCAGGCAGGCCTCGACGATCATCCCCCCCATGCCCTGTCGCTGCGAGTCCTGGTCCACGGCCAGGCTGCGAATTTCGCCCAGGTCGCTCCAGGCGATCGACAGCGCCCCGCAAGCGGCGACCTCACCG
>JAACEH010000301.1 GCA_011682595.1 Anaerolineaceae bacterium | reverse complement strand
ACCAGCCGCTCGGCCGACTCCAGGAACTCTTCCTTGTCGGCCTCCATCAGGCTGACCAGGACGTTGCCCTCGGCCGGCAACTTCATGCCCGCGGCAAGCTGGCTCTTGGCGAAGGCCATGCCGAACTGGGCGTCGATGCCCATGACTTCGCCGGTCGAGTGCATCTCCGGGCCCAGCACACAGTCCACGCCGTGAAAACGGTCGAAGGGGAAGACCGATTCCTTGACGCCCACGTGCTTCAGGGCCGCCGACGAGTCGGCCAGGCCGAGAGAGGAGAGCGTCTCGCCGAGCATGATCCGCGTGGCCACCTTGGCGATCGGCACGCCGGTGACCTTGCTGACAAAGGGCACCGTGCGGCTGGCCCGGGGGTTGACCTCCAGGACGTACACGCGGTTGTCGCGGGTCACGGCGAACTGCACGTTCATCAGGCCGCGGACCTTCAGCTCCAGGGCCATGGCCTTGGTGGCCCGCCGCAAATCTTCCAGCACCTCGGGGGCCAGCCACTGCGGCGGCAGCACCATGGCCGCGTCGCCGGAGTGGACGCCGGCCGGTTCGATGTGCTCCATGATCCCGGCGATGTAGACGCTGCCGCCGTCGGCCACCGCGTCAACGTCGATCTCGGTCGCCTCCTCGAGGTACTTATCGACCAGGATTGCCGCCCCATCGCTGACGGCCACGGCGGTGGCGGCAAAGTGGTCCAACTGCTCGTCGTCGTAGACAATTTCCATGGCCCGGCCGCCGAGGACGAAACTCGGCCGCACGATCACCGGGTAGCCCAGCCGTTCGGCGACCTCGCGGGCCTCCTCGGCCGTGCTGGCCATGCCGTTGGGCGGCTGGCGGAGTCCGAGTTTTTCGATCATGGTGGAAAACGATCCGCGGTCCTCGGCCCGGGCGATGCTGTCCGGGCTGGTGCCCAGAATAGGCACGCCCTCGATCTGCAGGCCCTCGCTCAGGTTCAGCGGCGTCTGCCCGCCGAACTGCACGATCAGGCCGTCGGGCTGCTCGCGGCGGACGATAGCCAGCACATCCTCCAGCGTCAGCGGCTCGAAGTACAGGCGGTCCGAGGCGTCGTAGTCGGTCGAGACCGTCTCGGGGTTGCAGTTGACCATGATCGACTTGTAGCCGGCTTCCTGCAGGGCCATCGAAGCGTGAACGCAGCAGTAGTCGAACTCGATGCCCTGGCCGATGCGATTCGGTCCGCCGCCCAGGATCATGACTCGCGGGGCGTGGCTCGGCGTGTCCTCGGCGTCGCCCTCGTAGGTCGAGTAGTAGTAGGGCGTGTAGGCCTCGAACTCCGCGGCACAGGTGTCGACCAGCTTATAGACCGGCTCCAGTCCAGAGGCCCAGCGGCGGTGACGGATTTCGGTTTCTGTTTTGCCCAGCAGGTAGGCCAGTTGCACGTCGCTGTAGCCCAGGGCCTTGGCCTCGCCGAGCGCGTCGTCGTCAATCTCTTTGCCCGAAGCGCCAATTTCGGCCAGGCGGTCCTCGGCCTCGACCAGTTGCAGCATCTGATCGAGAAACCAGGGATCGATCCTGGTCATCTCGTGGATCTCCTCGACCGGCCAGCCGCGCTTCATGGCGTAGCGCACATAGTAAATCCGCTCGCCGTTCGGCGTGATGAGTTTGCTGCGCAGTTCGGCCTCGTCGATCGTCGCCGGGTCCTCGTCGCGGCCGTCGGCCCCGAAGCCCATGCGCTTGATCTCCATGCTCCGCAGGCCCTTCTGCAGGGCCTCCTTGAAGGTGCGGCCGATGCTCATCGCCTCGCCCACGCTCTTCATCTGGATGGTGAGCGTTGGGTCCGAGCCCGGGAACTTCTCGAAGGTGAAGCGCGGAATCTTGACCACGCAATAGTCGATGCTCGGCTCGAAACAGGCCGGCGTCTTCTCGGTGATGTCGTTGGAAATCTCGTCCAGCGTATAACCCACGGCCAGCTTGGCGGCCATTTTGGCGATCGGGAAACCCGTGGCCTTCGAGGCCAGGGCACTGCTGCGGCTGACCCGCGGGTTCATCTCGATGACCACCATCCGACCCGTCTGAGGGGCGGTGGCGAACTGGATGTTGCAGCCCCCGGTTTCCACGCCGATGGCCCGGATGATCTTGATCGAGGCGTCGCGCAACTCCTGGTACTCGCGGTCCGAGAGCGTCTGGATGGGCGCCACGGTGATCGAGTCGCCGGTGTGCACGCCCATGGGGTCGAGGTTCTCGATCGAGCAGACAATGACCACGTTGTCCGCCTTGTCGCGCATGACCTCCAGCTCGAACTCTTTCCAGCCCGCGACCGACTCCTCCAGCAGCACCGAGTGCACCGGGCTCAGGTCCAGGCCCAGGGTGACCTGCTCCTGGAATTCCTCGATGTTGTAAGCGGCCGCCCCGCCGGTGCCGCCCAGGGTGAACGACGGGCGGATGATGATCGGCAGGCCCAGCTTCTGGGCCGCCTCCATGGCCTCGGTCTTGCTGTGAACCAGGAAACTCCGCAGCGACTCCAGGCCGATGCCGTCCATTGTTTCCTTGAACAGGTTGCGGTCCTCGGCCCGCTTGATGACCTCGGCCGAGGCGCCGATCAGCTCCACGCCGTGACGATCGAGGATGCCGGCTTCGTAGGCCTCCACGGCCACGTTCAGGGCCGTCTGCCCGCCCAGGGTCGGCAACAGGGCGTCGGGCCGCTCGCGCTCGATGATCCGCTCGACCATCTCGACCGTGATCGGCTCGATGTAGACCCGTGATGCCGTCTGCGGATCGGTCATGATCGTCGCCGGGTTCGAGTTCAGCAGCACCACCTCGTACCCTTCCTGCTTGAGGGCCTTGCAGGCCTGGGTGCCGCTGTAGTCGAACTCGCAGGCCTGGCCGATGATGATCGGCCCGGCCCCGACGATCATGATCTTCTTGATGTCCGTCCGCTTCGGCAT
>JAACEH010000300.1 GCA_011682595.1 Anaerolineaceae bacterium | reverse complement strand
TCCGCGACGGCTGCATAGTCGAAATCGTCCGGCCCCGGCCCCGGCATGGCCCAGACCTGCTCGACCGACTCCAGGTCGGCGTAGGGCATGACGTCCGCCTCGTCGTAAACGCCCGTGGCGTAACTGACCGGGCGGTAGACGGTGCCCCACATATCCTCGAAGCGCCCGTCGGGCCATCTCTGCAACTTGCGGCCGATGTAGGGCGGGCCGACGTAGCGCAGGTCGACGCCCAGGCGGTCCAGCAACTGGTCGTGTGTTGTCACGCCGAGCCGCCGGCGGATCTTTTCCTCGAGTTCGCCCGTGGCATAGTAGTTGACCGGTACGCGGTCGGGCTGGGTGTGAGCCAGCGCCGCCAGGACGCGCTGCCTGCTGGTCATGCTCAAAGCGATCTCCCTTTCATGTTCGCCCAGTACCATTCAGGGCGGCCAACTCCCGCTTTGTGAGCCGCCGCACTTTGCCTTCGGCCGTCACGGCGGCGGCGACAATCGTTGCCTCGGCAATCAGGACGACCGGCCCCGGGCCACATAGCGAACGTCCAGGCTGCGAATCACGTGCCCCTGGCCGCGGCATGATATCACCGCCGAGCCGCTTCTGCAAACAAGGACCACCAACAAAGACTACCGGGGCTTCTTTGTAATTTCTTTGTAATCTGTTTGGAATTACAAAGATCGGGAAGCCTCGCCAGTTGCCTCTAATAGATTAAATGGCCATTATGGTATAGTATGCCATATTTTCTCGGCCTTTGACAAGCAGGACTCTCGAAGCTATGATGCTCGTAGCAGCATCTCGGGTGCCCGATCTGGAGTTGCGGTTCAATGACCTCGCCCTTCGTTCATCTGCATACTCACAGTGAATTCTCCCTGCTCGACGGGGCTTGCCAGATTGCTCAGTTGCCCAAGGTGGTCGCCGAACTCGGCCAGACGGCCGTCGCACTGACCGATCACGGCAACCTCTTCGGGGCGGTCGATTTCTACCGGGCCTGCAAGGCCGAAGGCATCAAGCCGATCATCGGTTACGAGGCCTATGTCGCCCCGGGCGACCGCACCGTCAAGGAGCCCACCCAGGGCGTCAAGGACCAGGGCGACCACCTGGTTCTGCTGGTCCGCAACACCGCCGGCTACCGCAACCTGCTGCACCTGGCCACTACCGCCTATCTCGACGGCTTTTACTACAAACCGCGGATCGACAGGACCGTCCTGGCCGAACACGCCGAGGGGCTGATTATCATGACCGCTTGCCTGGGCGGGCAGGTGCCGCGACTGCTGCTCGCCGACCGCCCGGGGGAAGCGCAACAGGCGGCCGAATTCTATCGCGACCTGGTCGGGCCAGAGCACTTCTTCATCGAGATTCAGAACCACGGCATCGAAGAAGAGCTGCGGGTCATGCCCCTGCTGGCCGAGCTGGCCGAGCGTATCGGCGTCGGCCTGGTGGCCACCAACGACGTCCACTACCTGCGGGCCGACGACTCGAAGGCCCACGACGCCCTGCTGTGCATCTCGACCGGCAAGGTCATGAGCGACGCCAACCGCATGCGCTACGCCGAGGGCGAGTTCCACGTCAAGACGGCCGAGGAGATGGCGGCCCGGTTCGCCAACTACCCCGAGGCCCTGGAGGCGACCAGCCGCATTGCCGAGATGTGCGACCTGAAACTCAAGTTCGGCCGGCGGCACGCCCCGGTCTTCCAGCCGCCGGAGGGACTGAGCGACGTCGAGTACCTCCGCAGACTCTGCGACGAAGGGCTGAAGTGGCGCTACGGTAAGGTCACCCGCGAGCTTCGCCAGCGGATGGACCGCGAGTTGGCGGTCATCGAGGGCAAAAACTTCTCGAGCTATTTCCTGATCGTCTGGGACTTCGTCAATTACGCCCGGCGGCACAACATTCCCTGCGGCGCTCGCGGCAGCGGCGTCGGGGCGCTGGTCAGCCACGTGCTGGGTTTCTGCGACGTCGATCCGCTGCACTACGGGCTGCTCTTTGAGCGGTTCATGGACCCCAGCCGCAACGAGATGCCCGACATCGACATGGACATCTGCCAGGACGGCCGCGGGCGGGTCATCCAGTACGTGCGCGAGAAGTACGGCCTCCAGGACGTGGCCCAGATCATCACCTTCGGGACCATGGCCGCCCGGGCGGTGGTCCGCGACGTGGGCCGCGTGCTGGACATCCCCCTGGCCGAGGTCGACGTGATCGCCAAGAAGATCCCGGCCGAGCTGAAGATGACCCTCGATCGGGCCCTGGAGGTCGAGCCCGAGTTGCGCAAGATGGTCGACCAGGACGACCGGGTGCGCGAACTGATGGACATCGCCCGGCGGCTCGAGGGCACCAAGCGCCACGCCTCGGTCCATGCCGCGGGGGTGGTGATAGCCGACGCCCCGCTGGTCAACTACGTACCCCTGTGCAAGGTCGGCGACGACGTCACCACGCAGTGGACGATGAACGTCGTCGAGAAGGCCGGGCTGCTGAAGATGGACTTCCTGGGGCTGCGGACCCTGTCGGTCCTGCAGCGGGCGGTTGACCTGGTGGCCGCGGGCGGCGGGCCGCAGATCGACCTGGAGACCCTGGCCACCGACGACCCGAAGGTGCTGGAATTGTTCGCCCGCGGCGAGACGCGCTGCGTGTTCCAGTTTGAAAGTTCCGGCATGCGGGACATGCTCCAGAAGATGAAGCCCGACCGCTTCGAGGACCTGATTGCCGCCAACGCCCTCTATCGGCCCGGGCCGATGGAGATGATCGGCGACTACAACAGCCGCAAACACGGCCGGACGAGCTACGAGTTCCCCCACCCGGTGTTGCACCAGGTGCTCGACGAGACCTACGGCATCATGGCCTACCAGGAACAGGTCATGCAGATCCTGAACCTGCTGGGCGACATTCCGCTGCCTCGAGCCTACAAACTGATCAAGGCCATCAGCAAGAAAAGCCACAA
>JAACEH010000299.1 GCA_011682595.1 Anaerolineaceae bacterium | reverse complement strand
CGCTTGTCCACACCGCCCCAGATTCGCAGTTCCTGGCCGTATTTTCGGCGGACCTGAAGTACGTCCATGCCGGCCTGCACCTCAAACGGATAGAGAAAGTTCAGCCCCGCGTCGAGCCACACCGGGATCAGGGAATCCATCTGCCCGTCGCTGTCCAGTCCTACATAATTCACGCCGCGTCCACGCAGGAACTCGACCACCTTTCTGTATCGCGGCAGCATGTAACGGCGCACCAGGGCCGGCGAAATCAGAGGCCCATGGTTGTAGGCCATGTCTTCCCAGAAGGCGAAGGCATCAATCTCGACTGCATCGAGGATCTGGTCCATCATGGCGATGATGAAATCCGCATTGGCATCCATCATCTCCTCGATAAAGGCGGGATCATCATAGAACAGCATGCAAAGTTTTTCCACACCGACCAGATTGCGCAGCGGGCCGAAGAAGCCGCCCCAGCGGTCGGCGATGACGATGAAAGGCACGGCTTCGGCCCGCCGGTCTTTGAGCTGCTCTTGCCAGTCCGGGCCGATTCGGCTGGACAGATCCGGCTGCATGCGCTGCTTCCAGAAGTGCCTGAATTCTTCCCTGGTCTCGACCGGAAACTTGATGAACTGGGGCATGGAACTGGAGGGGTTCTTCTTCAGCTCCCGCATCAAAATGCCTTCGTGATTCACGTAGAGCACGTGGTCAGCATCTTCTTTGACGACCCTTTTCTCGAAAGGAGGGTCGGGGAAGAACCAGCGGCCGAACGTTTGGCGTCGGTCGGCGATATCGGCCGGCTCGTGCCTCTGCGGCGCGTAGCCTTCCGTTTTCCAGCGTTCAACTGTTTCAGGCCACCCGCCCCAGTCCCAGAAGGGAGCACGGTCCACCGGCTGGTATGCCATGCAGGCCCGAAATCGTTCAAGATCGTTCATGTTCTATCTCCTGTCCGTTGATTCCAGCACCAACACCCAGTCCTGGAAAATGGGCAGGCGTGACACGGGCATGCGCCAATCGCCGTTCGCTTCCGGCGTGACCTTGCCCAGGTCCACTTCATCACCGTTGGTCGGGTTGAAGAGAAAAGCGCGGTAGGAGGCATCGGGCTCGATTTTCTTGACGGTCTTCGGCTTGATGGTTTCCGGCCAGCGGCTGAGGGGAATGTATATCACGCGCACCCGGCCGGGGATGCCGGCGGCGTAGGGCAGGACATAGTCGCTCGGGGTCCAGTGGGGTCCGATCCACTCCGGGTGCGGCTCAAATTCCCACCACCGGTAGCGCTGCAGCAGCCGCTTGGCCAGGCCCAGTTGCCGTGATCCGGGAAGCTGTGCCGCCTCGTCCCACGGGGTGGGGCCGTAGCTCATGCCATGCGGCGACGGGCCGAACGGTTGCTCGCCCCGATTGACCTGCCAGATGCCATTGGCCCCATAGGTGTGGCCGCAAGCGCCGCTCAAGACAGCGCCCCAGAACATCATGCTCTGCACCTCCTGGCGGCAGGCATTGCCAATCCCCTCATAGCAGACCTCACTGACAAACACCGGCATTCTGGGCTGTGCGTTGTAGCTTTCTGTAACAAACTCGACGGTTTTCGGCAGGCTGTTTCTGTCCCCATGGCCGGTCTGCAGCATTTCAAAGTCGAGAACGGCCGGGTCATTAACCTGTTGGCGCCCCTTTTCGTCCGGATGAATGGTGATCGGGTTGTGATAGGGGTCGGTTTGCCGAAGGTAAGCGGCCAGCTCGGCCCAGCCGCACTTCTGAAATTCCTTGTCGGCAGCGGCCGTTTCCGAGAGGTAATAAGGCATGATGGCTTCACCCCCCAGAGACCAGGTCACCGGGTAGGCGGCCCAGCGGGCGACCAGGTTGCGCCAGTGCTGCTTCATCTTCTCCAGGCCCATGAACTTCAGGAAGTAGCCCCAGCAGCCAAAAATGCACGGCGACAGGCCGTTGCGCACCAGGTAGTCTATCCGCAGATCCGCCATGTCGAAGTAGGCGGGATTGATCCGGGCATAGTCCGCCTCCCAGGGGAAACCGGCCTCGTTTGCTCCGCGCTCGTCAAAGGGCGCCATGTCGGGGTAGAGCCCGGCGATGATCTGGATGACACTGAAACCCTTGGCCACGCGGTCGGCCGTCAGTTGCTGAAACTCGCCCGGCCATTGAAGCCGCCCGCACAGCCCCATCCACCAGGTGTCGCCAAGCCAGAAGAAGGCCGTGCCGTCGAGGTGCTCGAGATAGCGGCGGTTCTTGCTGATCCGCAGCGGGCCGTGCTTGAAGAGCGGGTTGTCGCCCTTGTACGGCTGTACCTCCAATTCCCCCGTCCGGCCATGCAGATCAGAGTTGTCCGCATCCGAGCACTCGGTGCGATACCGATGCCGACCCACCTTCGGCGAGGCGTAACGCACGCGCCACAGGTTCTCTCCCCCCCAAAAGGCCGGCACGCGCCGCTCCTGCCCCTCGGGGTCCGTAAAGATCACCTCCATCTCGACCTCGTTGAAGGGGTCATCGCCGTTTCTACTGCAGCCTCGATTTCCTGGTCAATCTGTTCGCCAATTTCGTCGAGCGTCTCCTGCTCGGCCACGCCTTCCGTGAGAAGGTAGCGAGCGAATCGCCCGATCGGCTCGTTCTTCAGGGCCTGCTCTTTCTCCTCCTGCGGCTGATACAATGCCGGGTCACGCCGCGAATGGCCCGTGATACGGTAGGTCACCAGCTCCAGAAGCGTCGGTCCCTGACCGCCGCGGGCCCTGGCAACTGCCTGGCCGGCCGCTTCATGGACTTTCAGCACGTCATTACCGTCTAGGCGCAGGCCTGGTATCCCGTAGGCACCAGCCCTCTCGGCGATGGTTTTGGTTTTCATCACCATGCCCAGGGGCGTAGAGGCGCCGTAGAGATTGTTCTCAACCACATAGACGACAGGAAGATCCCAAATCGCCCCCATGTTAACCCCTTCATGGAA
>JAACEH010000298.1 GCA_011682595.1 Anaerolineaceae bacterium | reverse complement strand
ATGATCGAAGCCGTCACCAAAGTCCTGCAGGACAAAGGCCTGACCCCGGAGGAAATCTTCTACGACGAATTCTGAAACAACAAAACAGGAGTTCCATAACATGGCCTCAACCGGCTCGAGCCAGGGAACCAGCCAAGGAACTACCTACCAACTGCCCCTGCCTTCGGGCGAGAACGACTCGCAAGGCAGTTCCGGGCGCATCGCCGACTCTCTGCCGGAAAACATCCTGATTCAAAACCTCCTCTGGTTCTGCCGCCTGCGTTGGCTGGTGGTGGTCATATTCGTGGTGATCGGGACCACGGATTTCTTTCCCCAACTGCTGACCCGCCTTGGCTTACAGAGACCGGCCGTGTGGCCTTGGGTGACTGGGGGCATTCTGGCCCTGTACAACCTTGGCTTCCTGTGGCATGCCCGCCTCCTGGCCCGGCGGAAGACCGCCCACGGGGCGCAAACCAATCTGTTGTGCCAGATCGTGCTGGACCTGTTGGTCTTGACCGCCGTTGTCCATTTCGTCGGCAGCATCGAAACCTACATCTCTTTTGCCTACCTGTTCCACATCGTGTTGGCCTGCATCTTTTTCTCACGCGTCGTCAGCCTGCTCATTGCGACCATGGCCAGCGTCCTCTATGCGGTATGCGTCCTGATGGAGCAATGGGAGATCATTCCCGCGAGCGGTATCTACGCCGATCCCGTCCTGCGGGACCACATGTCCCGAACGCCGGGCCTGTTGTTCGTGAGCATTGCTTCAGCCCTGGGAATCTGGGCCGTGGTGCGATACCTGGCTTCCCATCTGGCCCGCATGGTGCGACAGCGCGACCGTGAACTGGCCCGGACCAATCAACGTCTCCTGGCCGCACAAGTGGAACGGGCCAGGCACATGCTCCAAACGACGCACGAGTTGAAAGCTCCGTTCGCGGCCATAGACGCCAACACGCAGTTGTTACTCAACGGCCACTGCGGCCACTTGCCGGACGAGGCCGTTGAAGTGCTGCAGCGGATTAACACCCGTTCGCGCCGCCTGGCCCACGAGATACAGGAGATGCTGCAGCTGGCCAACCTGCATTCCCGGAGCGACCAGGTTCTGCCGCGGGTCCCCCTCGACCTGGCCCAGTTGCTGCGCTGGTGCATGTCGCAGATTCAGCCCCTGGCCCGGGAACGGGGGGTCGCTCTCGATGAGGATTTGCAGGCGGTCCGCGTCCTGGCCGCGGAAGACCACCTGAAAATGTTTTTCATGAATCTTCTTTCCAACGCGGTTATCTACTCACACCGGGGTGGACATGTGCGCGTCAGGTCTTATACTTCAGTAGAAGGAGAGCCGGTGGTCAGCATCGAGGACCAAGGCATTGGCATTGCGGCCGACAAGTTGCCGCACATTTTCGACGAGTACTACCGCACAAACGAGGCGGCACGCCATAACAAGGAATCGTCCGGGCTGGGGTTGGCCATCGTTCGCCAGGTGGCCCAGACGCACGGCATCCGTGTGAAAGTGGAGAGCCGGCCGCAGGTCGGAACGAAGTTTGAAGCGCATTTTTCTTCGGCTGAAAGCATTTCGGACAGTGGTGAACTGACAAAGGAGACGCAGCATGGCCTATCTGTTGATTATTGATGACGACGAGGATTTTGCGGGCGCAGCCGCAACTGCTCTGCGCAGTGAGGGGCACGAAGTGCAGATCGAACTGGAAATCGCAAAGGCGATCACCAGCATGGAACAGAGGGCCCCCGATCTTGTGGTTCTGGACGTCATGTTCCCTGAAGACAGCAGCGCGGGATTTCAACTGGCCCGCACTATGCGACACTTCAGCAAGAACCTGAAGAAAATCCCGATCCTCATGCTGACCGCCATCAACGCCAAGTTCCCGCTGGGCTTCGGCTCCCAGGACATCGATGACGACTGGCTTCCGGTCGAGGACTTTGTCGAGAAACCGGTGGACCTGAATGTTCTTCAGGAGAAGGTCGCGGCATTGCTTCAGAAGGCCGGCTCCGACAGCGAAGGTTCGTCTTAGTTAGCGCGCGACCGCCGAGCGCCCGCCGATGGCCGGCCCCGACCGGGGGCTGCCCGGCTTGGCCAGAAGGACGCTTCCGGTGAAGCCTATCCCATGGAGACCGATCTTGTGAGTGGGCCGGCGCCTTCTCGGACTGTTTCTCTGCGGCTCAGTGTCACGGACCGCTGTCCGATGCGGTGCGTTTACTGCATGCCGCCGGAAGGTATCGAGAAGATCCAGCGGCGCGACATCCTGTCCTTCAAGGAGGTTGTCCGTTTCGTCCGCGTGGTCAGGTCGCGCTTCGCGGTCTCGAAGGTTCACATCACCGGGGGCGAACCGCTGGCCCGTTCGGGCATTGTTGACCTGCTGGCCAAGCTTGTGGACCTGGGCTTGGAGGATCTGGCCCTGACCACCAACGGGCAACTTTTGGCCGACCTGGCCCCGGACCTGAAAAGGGCCGGACTGCAGCGGGTCAACCTCAGCCTGGACAGCCTGGACGAGGGCACCTACCGTACGATCACCAGGAACGGGCACTTACCGCCTGTTCTCAAGGGGCTGGAAGCCGCTCTGCGCCACGGTCTCAGCCCGGTCAAGCTGAACACCGTGGTCCTGGCGGGCCTCAACGATCACGAGGTTGTGGACATGGTCCGTTTCGCCATTGCCCACGGCTGCCAGATTCGTTTCCTGGAGCTGATGCCGATCGGTTGCGCCGCCAGCGCCTGCGACGGCCTGTTCGTCTCCAACCGGATTCTGCGCAATCGCATCGAGGACGTTCTGTCGCTGAGGCCGTTGCCCCGTCAGCCGGGAGCGAGCAGCCGAAACTTCCTGGCCGTTGACCGGCGGGGGCGACAGACTGTCGTGGGTTTCATTTCGCCCAACAGCGAGCCCTTCTGCGGCGACTGCAACCGGCTGCGACTGACCAGCGAAGGGCGGCTGATTTCCTG
>JAACEH010000297.1 GCA_011682595.1 Anaerolineaceae bacterium | reverse complement strand
TCCTGCCCTTTGTCCGCGACGCCAACAACCGGGTGCGGGCCAATGCCGCCCTGGCCCTGTTGGAGCGCGGGCGGCCGGAAGGGCAGGAGACGCTACGGGAAATGCTGTCGGCCGGCGTGGCCGAGCGCATCAGCGCCCTGTGGGTCTTCTCCAAGGTGCGTCCGAACGGATTCACCCGGACGGCCGAGTTGTTGTCGCGCCGCGATCCGAGCAGCCGGGTTCGCCGAAGGGCGGCCCAGTTACTGGCCTCGGCATAGAAACGGGACTCACCGGCATGCTTTACGACATTTGGACGGCGCTTGTTTTTGTGGCGATTATCGCGGCGGCGGTTTGCGCCGTGGTGATCAGCCGGCGTTTTGACCACCAGCATGATCGCAGCGGCGACAGTCTGTGGGACGAACTGGGTGAGGCTCACGGATTGACGCGGCGGCAATTGCGGCGACTCAGGGAAGCGGCCGAGAAAGCCTCGTTGGACCCGGCGGCCTTGATCTTCGTTGAGCCGCACATCCTCAAGCAGGCGGTGCGGGAATCGGCCGAGAGATCAGCCCGCCGCGGCGAACTCGAGGAACTCACTTCCCGACTCCACGGATAAAGAGAACCAAGGCGGGTGGGTGAAAAGCACCCACGGGCGTTGCTGTCAGTTTTCCGCGTAGGTGAACCTGCCGGTTCACCCACCACGAACTCGAAACAGATGACGGCTGGATAGCATGGCGACACCGCAGGGGTCGCCATGAATGCATGCAGTTGTGACTCGTGGCGACCCCGTTGAGGTTGCTTTGCCTCACCGAGAAAGCCTAGTCGGCCTCGATGGGCCGTATGCCGATCAGGGTCAGGAAACGGTTCTGGTTGAGCACGGGGATCCAGAAGCGGCGAGCCAGTTCGCTGGCCTCGCCGTAGGCCTGCTGCTCCTTCTTGCGATCCTCCCATTGCTTCCTGATGCCAGGGGTCATCTTGCCGCTGGCCGGCATGATGAAGCCTGTCATCGGGTCGTCGCCGACGACCAGGTAGTCGCTGCGCACGTTGAGCTTGTCGTCGACTTTGCCGCCGAAGCGTTCGATCAGGCTCTTGACCAACCCGGTATCATCCTGGCCGTCGCCGTTGATGTCGAAACGGCCGATGACCGCGAAGTGGAACCGCCGGTCGCGGTCGTAGGCGATGTTGACCACCACGTCGCCCTTGACGATGGGGTCGGTCTTCTTGCGAGAGGTGATGACGAATTCGCTGGCGTTCTTCATCACGTTGACGATGCGGATGTAGCCCTTTTCCTTGCCCTCGCCGATCTCTTGCGGGTCGTAGACCTTGAAGGTCAGGTTGTTGAACACGGCGTCGCCGGCGGCCAGATCGATGTAACCGGTCTTGTCGCCGGGCATGAGGCTGACGATCTTGCCGTCCGGCTGGGCCACACCGGTGGTGGCTCGGTCGATCTGGGTGATCAACTCGTTGACCTGGCTGGTCAGTTCGTTGATGCGGTTGACCTTCTCCTGGAGCTTCTTGGCGGCATCCTGCTTGAACTTGATGAACTCGTTCTTGACGGCTTCGCGCTGCAGGTCGACGGCGTCGCTTTGCTTCTGAACCTCTGTGACCTTGTCCCCGAGGGCAGCAATCTCCGCGTCCTTGGCCTTGACCGCCTCGTCATACTTGGCCTGTGCAGCCTTGTTGGCCGAATCGAGTTGGCTTTCCAGGATGTTGTTGGCCTCGAGTTTGTTCTTGAGGTCGTCCTGCTTGGTCTTGTAGGCTTTGACCAGGGCCCTGATGTGAGTCTTCAGGCCCGTGATCGCCGACTGCAGGCTGGTGGGGTCGATGACCTCGACGTCCTTTACGTCGGCCAACGGCGGCACGATCGCCAGAGCCGTCTTGGCCTCGCCGCGGCTTTCTCCTGCGAGCTTGATCTGTCCCTTGACGAAGTTCAGCAGTTGCTCGCCCACGGCGTCGCTGGGCGACTTCATGCTGATCTGCCAGGAAAGCTCGTCGATGGCCTGCTTGTACTGCTCGTTCTGTTCTCTGGCCTTCTTGAGGGCCGCCGACACCGATACCTGACCCTTGTCAGGCAGGATGCCCAGGTCTGCCAGTTTGCCCAGTTCCTTGTTCAGGTCCGCCTGGACTCGTGCTATCGAGTCAGGCTTCTGCAGGGCGTCAGGATCATAAATGGTTAACAGATCGTTTGTCTTACTCAACTGGATGAAAAACAGCACTGACATGATGATCGACAAGCCGATCACCCCGATAAGTCCGTAAAGCAACCCACGTCGTTGTGCGGCCACTCGCTTAGCCATCTGATAAGCCTCCTGTAGAAGAAGGTGATAACTCGGAACGCCCCGGCAGTCTATGGAATATCGTATCGGTGCAGACCGCAAACGTCGGCCGGGGGGCAACTCAGCCTTCGTTTCCACCGGCTGAAGCCACCGAAACAGCCCCCCTTCGGGCCATGGACGGTGGCTGCAAACTACGCTTCCAGCGGACGTTAAATGTACGAAGGCGATGATTTATTGTCAACCAAAAAATATGCCCTTGACCCCCGGCGGAAGCGGGGCTACACTTAAGTCGATTGGTCGAGGGGCATCAGGCCCCTTGACGGGGTGCCGAGAGGCGTTCAAAAGCTCCTGCACACGATTCCAGAAACCAACCCCACAATGAGAAATTGATGGACTCGCGTTGGGAGCCTCTTTTCTGGTGCGATTATTCCGGCTTCAGGCCATATAGAATCTCATTCGCCCGAGTCGTTCAAGACAGGATAGCGCTTCTCGATTGACAAGCAGTTGAAGGATTCTTCCGCCACTGGACGCCACAGCCGACCTGCCCCCGCCGGTACTTTCGCTACTGCAAGTCGGGCGCGGGCGAAAACAACCACCTTTGGACGATGTCTGAGACCCTCTACATCATCGACTCGCACTCGCATCTGTACGCTTCGTACTTTGCGATTCCGAACCTGACGGCGCCCGACGGCGAACCGACCGGGGCACTCTACGGGTTCACCAACGCCGTACTGAAGATCCTGCGCGACAAGAGGCCGCACTACATGGTGGCCGTGTACGACGGGCCCGAGGAGACGTTCCGCAAGAAGGCCTACGCCGACTACAAGGTGACCCGCAAGCCGATGCCGGACGACCTGGCGCCGCAGATCGAGCGCAGCAAGGAAGTGGTGGC
Organism: Anaerolineaceae bacterium; assembly: GCA_011682595.1. Next base: position 1,433 of record JAACEH010000297.1, on the reverse strand, counting down.
CCTGCTGGGCGTCCGCGCGGTTGACGCCCCCGGCTACGAGGCCGACGACCTGGTGGCCCTGTTCACCGAGCGAGCCCGCCGCGGTGGATGCCAGGTGGTCATCGTCTCGCGCGACAAGGACCTCATGCAGTTGCTCGGCCCGGGCGTGGTGATGTACGACACCCGCAAGGACCTGGTCATGGACGCCGCCTGGCTGGAGGCCGAGAAGGGACTGCGGCCCGAGCAGATCGTCGACTGGCTGGGCCTGATGGGCGATGCCTCCGACAACATTCCCGGCGTGCCGGGCATCGGCCAGAAGCGGGCCGTGGCGCTATTGCAGCAGTGGGGCTCGATGGACGAAATCCTGGCCCACGCCGACCAGGTCAAGGGCAAGATGGGCCAGAGCCTGCGCGAGAATGCCGAGCTGGCCCGCCTGAGCCGCGGCCTGGCCACGCTGACCACGGACATTCCCGTCGATCTGACCTACCAGGACCTGGCCGTCGCCGAGCCGGACCGGGAGAAAGTTGCCGCCCTGTTCAAGCAGTTGGCCTTCAAGAAACTTGCCGAACAGTTTGCCTTGCCAACTGCCCCGCTGGCCCAGTCGGCGGCGGCAGCAGAGAAAAAGCAATTTGAGTGCGTGACCACAAAGGCCGCTCTCAAGAAACTGGCCGCGAAACTGAACCGGGCCAAGGTCTTGGCCTTCGACACCGAGTTGACGGGACTCGACCCGCTGAGAGACCGCCTGGTGGGCCTGAGCTTTTCGACGGCCGCCGGGCAGGGAACATACGTTCCCGTGCTGGCCCCCGAGGGCCAGGAGCATCTGTCCCTGGCGACGGTCACCGAGGCGATTGGGCCGGTGATGGCCAACGCCCGTTCGCTGAAGGTTGCCCACAACGCGAAGTTCGACCTGGCCGTGCTGGCCACGGCGGGCATCACGGTCCGGGGGCCGCTCTTTGACACCATGATCGCCTCGTACCTTCTGGACCCGGGGAGCCGGCGCCACGGGCTGGACCCGCTGGCCGAGGAGCACCTGGCCTATCTGACGGTTCCGATCAGCGAGTTGATCGGCGAGAAAAAACGCGGCGCCGAGCAAAAAACAATGGACCAGGTGCCGCTCGAGCAGATCACCAACTATGCCGCCGAGGACGCGGAGGTCACCCTGGGGCTCTACGAGGTCTTCGCCGCGCGACTTAATGACCAGGGCCGGGGGCAGGGCAATCTGAGCAAGCTGTTCTGGGACGTTGAGATGCCGCTGGTCCGCGTGCTGGAGAAAATGGAGCGTCAGGGCGTGGCCCTGGACCTGGACCTGCTCGCCGACCTGAGCCGTAAGTTCGGCCGGCGGATGGACAAGCTTCGCCAGGAAATTCACCGCGAGGCGGGCCGGGAGTTCAACGTCGACTCGCCGAAACAACTGGCCGAGGTGCTGTTCGACGAGATCGGCCTGAAGCCGGTCA
>JAACEH010000037.1 GCA_011682595.1 Anaerolineaceae bacterium | reverse complement strand
GTCGCCCGAACCGACACCACCTTCAGCGAAGTCAGGCTCATCACCAATAGCGACAGCAGCCTGGCCGCAAAGGTCGTGCACTGGGACAAGCGGACGAAACGCTGGGTCGATACCGCGGACGTGGGCCGCCTGGTCGGGGCCGGTGACGGCCGGACAATGAGGATGGAACTTGTCCGGGCCAACGTCGACGTCGAACCCGGTGACTACGTGGTAACCTACTCGGCCGGTATCGGCATTGCCGACTCGATGATTATCGGCGAGGTCACCGAGGTCGCTCCGGGCGCCCGCGGCCTGACTCACCAGATCGCAGTTCGCCCACGGGTCAACTTGGACAAACTCGACGAGGTGTTCGTCCTGGCGACGCCCGGCCGCACATCGCCCTGAAGCGCTCCGTGGGCATGTATCCCGAGCAAGGAGCACTCCCCGGGTTGCGCCTCGGTCCGCAGGGCGAAGACGTAAGAGAAATCGACAATGCGCTGGTTCTTGCTGATCATTTTCGGGTGGGTCTTCACCGTCCTGCAGATGTCTCTGTTCGTTCCGGGGCTGCTGGCCTGGGGCCCCTTCGAGGCGGACGCCAGCCCCGATCTGCTGCTGCTGATGGCGGTGCTGGTGGCCCTGGTGGCCCAGCCGCGAGAAGCTTTTGTCGCCGCCTGGTGCATCGGTCTGGTCGAGGATCTAACGGTCGTCGAAGGCCCCCGGCTGGGGGTGACGGCACTGCTGCTGGCAGTAGCCTGCTATGGCCTGTGCCGGATTAGGGCGATTCTTGTATATGAAAGAATACCCACCCAGATGGTCCTGGCGGCACTCATGGTGGTGGCTGTCCGCCCGGTGCAACTCATTGTGTTGCACTGGCTTAGTTCGAACGAGTCGTTCCGCTGGGGCTTGCTTGTTGACCAGGTTCTTGGCGATGCCATCTACACCGCCCTGCTGGCCGGTCCTGTTTTCTGGATGCTCGCCCGACTGACAACCCACCGCGGCACCCTGAAGAGCCGCTGATAATGGGCCGCAAGTGGCCCGCCGAGGTTCCTGATTAGGTTCCTGATTAGGGTGCTTGACTCGGGCGGCGGTATGTGATAGACTAGAGTCTAACAAGGCGTTGGTATGTTGACCATTTAATATCGTGTGTCAAGATCCCGGGGCGGCGGTGTGCCTTGCTGTACCCCAACACGGCAAGGACCCGCGTAAGCCCCGGGTTTTATTTTTCCCCTTTGCAATTCACGTGTCTCTGCGGTATCACTGAAAGTGATCAGTCTTCCTCGCTTCAGCGGCCCGTCGAGAGCCTCTGGGTCGAAGGGTCGCAATGCATGTACTGGACACGTTTGAAATTGTTCCTCGTTGTCGTTGCCCTGGCCATGGTGGTCCTGGCCGCCCGACTGGTTCAGCTGCAGGTGGGCGGCGCCGGCAGCTACCGCCGGGAGGCCGAGGCCAACCTGGTCCGCGCCCCAGTGCTGCTGGAAACTCGCCGCGGGGCGATCCGCGACCGCAACGGCCTGGTCCTGGCCGAAGATACCGCCCGCTTCGACGTCTGCATGTACTACCCTTTCATGGCCGTCGAGGACGAGGCCTTCATCCGCCGCACTGCCGCCCGGCGCCGACTGCCGATTCGTGACGTTCGCCGCCGGATGGCGCCGCTATGGCTGGACAACGACCGTTTCGTCGAACATCAGGCCGAAGTCCGAAACAACATGGTGCCGGAAAAGATCGAACGGATGCTCTCGGACTTCTGGCCCCGCCTGGCCAAAGAAACCGGTATCGACATCGCCCTGCTCGATGAACGCCGCGAGGCGATCCTCCGGAAAGTCTACACCATTCGCGAAGCGGTGCGCCGCCGACACGGCCGCGCTATGCCTATTCGCGAAGAGTCGGACGGTCCACGCGGCATCGCCCACCCGATCATCGTTGACATCGACGAGCCGACCAAGGCCGTCATCGCCGTCCTGCAGACCCGCTACGACTGGCTGATTGTCGAGCAGCATGCCAAGAGAGTCTACCGCTACAACCAGTGTGCCGCCCATGTTGTCGGCCGCGTGGGCGAAGTCAACAAGGAGACTCTCGGAACGAGCCCCGACGGGTCGGGGCCGTCATTCGGCGATGACCGCCAGAGGGTCTACCGCCTGCACGACCTCAAGGGCCTCTCGGGAATCGAGTTGGGCATGGAGCGTTTTCTGCGCGGCCGCCGAGGTATCGAGCAGCGCGACAAGGCAGGCAAGTTGCTGCTGCACGAGCCGCCCCAGTCAGGGCAGGACGTTCGCCTGACCCTCGACGTTCCGTTTCAGAGCGAAATCGAGGCCTTCATGTCGCGCCCGCCGACCCCGCTGGCTCACCGGGGACGCGTCTGCGGCGCCGCAGTGGTCATCGACATTCGCACCGGCGGCCTGCTGGCCCTGGTCTCCGTGCCGGGGTTCAACCCCAACACCTTCTCGGAGGATTTCCCCGACCTGGTGGCCGAGGGAGCCGGCCAACCGCTGCTGCACCGGGCCGTCGCCGGGCAACTGGCCCAGGGGTCGATCTTCAAAGCCGTGACCGCCACCGCCGCTCTGCACGAAAACAAGATCACGCCCCGCACGGTGTTCACCTGCAACAGGTTCCTGGAACCCGGTCGCCCCGACCGCTTCAAGTGTCTCGGCAGGCACGGCCCGATCAGCCTCCACCGGGCCATCGTCCGATCGTGTAATGTGTACTTCTATAATACGGGCATGAGTATCGGCTCGGCCAAACTTACCGAATGGGGTCGCCGGTTCGGTTTCGGCGCCCGGATCGGGCTGCTGCTTCCCGGCGAAAAAGCGGGGCGACTTCCTCCGGGTGAGGATCCCCGGAATCTGGCCATCGGGCAGGGCGGCCTGACGGTCACTCCGCTGCAGAGCGCCCGCTTCATGGCCCTGATCGCCGCCGATGGCCGCATGACCGAAGTGCACCTGGTGGCCGCGCCGCGGCCCAAGAACAGGCCCCTTGTCGAGGTGGACATGAAACTGAATCCGCGCTACACGGCCATTGTTCGCCGGGCACTGACTGGCGTGGTCAATGAGGAAGGCGGCACAGGCTACAAGTACGTCCGCAGCGACCTGGTAAGAATCGCGGGCAAGACAGGTTCGGCTCAGACCGGCCGCAGCGACCAGACTCATGCCTGGTTCGTGGGCTTCGCCCCGGCCGACGATCCGCAGATCGCCTTCTCGGTCGTTTTCGAGCACGGTGGCGGAGGCGGCTCGGTGGCCGGCCCCGTGGCCCGCCAGATCGCCGAGGCCGCCCTGCGACTAGGCATCATCACCACCCGGACGGCCTTGCGTCGTTGAGCCGGCGAGCCGGTGCAGCAAGGTTGAACCGTCCGCGCGGCCACGTTCTCATGGCCTACGGTTTCGCGTCCGCCTCTGCAATGGCCGGCAGAACATATTCCCGGGCCACGGCGTCCCAGCCCATGTGCCGGGCCAGATCGTAGCCCGACTCGAGCATCCGCTGCATGCCGCCCTGGTCCGTCGGCAACTTGCGAAGGATCTCCTCGGCGACGCGCGTCGACTCGGCTTCCTCGATGCGGCTGCGCTCGGGTATGCCGATCCGCAGCATCTCGGCCAGCGAGTCGGGCCGTTTCTCCAGGTGCGTGTAGTCGGCCAGCACGGCATTGGCGATGTCGCCGTCGCCCGCCACGCGGCGCAGAAATCCCGCGCAGCCGCAGACGCCTGTCAACACGCACAGCCCGCCGAAAGCCAGCGGCTCCAGCTGGGCTATTCCGAACGGTTCGTAAATGCTCTGGCCGAACTCCAGGTCGCTGCCCTGGCGGATGTCCTTGAAGTCCATCTCGGCCGGCATGGCCGGGCCGCACCACTTTGCCGACCAGCCGAACTGGTTGACGAAAATCGTCTTGATGTTGCGACTGCAGGTGTTGAACCGTTGGACGAAGGCGTAGAATTCCGCCTCGCCGCCCGACAGGTCGGGGTAGCCCTCGCGGTGGGCCAGCGGCCAGCCGTACTGCGAGGCCATCTGCTGAATCTCCCGCGTGGCCCGCGGGCCGCCGAGTTCCGTCGACAGCACGAACAGCACGCCCGTGCGGCCGGTCTTGCGGGCCGCCTGCTCCAGGCGCCACAGCACCTTCAGGTCGCGCCACAGGCCCTTCGACCGGGCCAGCCGCGTGACGTGCGTCATGATCACCTCGGGCCGCGTGCCGGTCAGCTTCTCGGCGTAGTCCTGCATCAGACCCCGGCTCCGCATCTTCTCGGCCAGGTCGATCTTGTGCGACGGGATGCCGTTGTAGACCAGGCGAATGTTGAAGTCCGCGAACTCCGGGGCCAGGAAGCGCATCTCCTCGACCACCAGGTCGCCGACGGCCAGGGCCCCGTCGCAGTGCCGGGCCGAGGCCACCAGCGGGTGTTTGAAGTACGGCGTCTGCGGACCGAAGACGTCCTCGACGTACTTGCCCTCGTCGGCCGCCCGACGCATCACGTTGTAGAACATCGTGTCGTGGCCGGGATGTTTCTCGACGATGCGGCGAATCGTCGCCGTCTCGTGGGCATAGAAAAGCGTGCGGTATTGCCGATCGTTCTCCAGCACCGCCAGCAGGGCCAGCGGCATGCCCATGTACTCGTGGGCCATGATCGTCGCCGGCTGGTCGGCCTTGTCGACGTCCAGCGCCGCCAGGGCGCGGTAGGCCGGCAGAGCGATTCGCGTGTACTGCTCGTAGTCCCAGGCGTCGTAAATGTCCGACTGAATGCCGAAGGTCTCCCACAGCCGCAACTTGAAAACCGCCAGCGGGTGCTCTTTCATGTGGTCGATGCCCACGAGCAGCACCTCCGGCCGGCTCTGGCCTCCGTTGCCGCCGTCGCGGAACAGCCGACGCCCGTACATGATGCTGACCCCGAGTTCGTCCTGGATGGGCCGGAACTTCTCGCCCCAGTTGCCCTTGTCGATGCCCAAGCCGCTGCTGTAGAGCAACTCGCCGAAACGGTCGAGCTGCTCGGCCGCCTCGCCGTCGCCACCGAACATCGGGCCGACCAGGATGTTGCGGTCCACCTTTTCCAGGTATGCTTTCGATGTGCACAGCCCCTGCAGCACGGCCCCGATGCCACCGATCTTCTGCAACGCCTCGTGTGTGACGTGAACAACCGTTTTCATATTGGTGAGCTACTCCCCTGAGAAAAATGAAAAATACCGCGCCCCCCGTCGGCGGCGCAGAACAAGACCGCCCGCCGTGGCCCCTCCATCAAAAGGGCGTCATAACTGTTATCGAACTTCCGCCCCCTGACGTTGCATCCTTTTTCGACCCACTGAAACTCAAAAAGGGGACCGCCTTGCCTGGCGATCCCCCCATGGCATGTAACTGCGACGGCACTTATTGCCCACCCTGGCGATTCCTGCGCTGCTCTTCTTCGTAATCCTTCTTGGTCCGGTTTCCACGCACGTTCGGAAAGAGATCCGCGTTGCCGCCATAGCTTCCGCGGGGAGCGGTCCGGGCGGGAGTCTTGGCCGCCGGACGCACCGCCTGGCCCGACTCCTGGCCGGCCGGCCGGCTCGACTTTGTCGCCGCATCGTTGCCGGTTACCGCGATGACCACCACCGTAACGATAATCAGCAGACCGAACGCCGCCGCCGTGATGATGATCGGCAATCTGTCGCGCCGCTTGCCCGGCCCTGCCGCTTCTTCGCCGCCGTTGCCATTCGGCGCCCTCGACGGATTGCTCGGCCGGGCCGCCGGACGGGCCACAGGCGAATTGAGCGCCACAGCCAGGGCGTCAACCGCCTCGCCGTCTGCGGCCACCGGCAACGCCTCGGCCACCAGGTCGTCGGCGCCGAGAGCCACCGGCAACTCAACCGGCCGGCCGCACTGAGGGCAACACACAGCGCGCTGCTCTGCCGGTACGTCGGAAACCCGAATCTCTTCGCCGCAGGGGCAGCAAATTTTCATGGGGCCTTGACACCCTCAGGACAAGCCCGCGCGGCACCGCCGCGGGACACGAAACAAGTCCACGGCACCGCCGTGGGACACCAACAGTACCCAGCGTCCTTGTAACGGTAACGACGCACACACGTGCAGACCGCGGCGCCCGCAGCGTCAAAAGTGCAAAACGCTCCGGACAAATCATTCTACGATACTGTCGGCAAAAAGTGCAGGTCAAAATCAGTCGTCTGTGTTCAGGCCCGCCTCGCAAGGCCGCCATTGTCTCGCCCCCGGCAGTCGGCGACCGGGCCGGACGAAGATTTTTTGCGGGTCCCCGGTTTGCTTTGTGGGGCAGGAGGGATACACTGGTAGGCGACAAGGGAGGTCGGCATGAGTTCTTCGGGGTGTCCACAGTGCGCCACGGACCTGGCCCGCGTGCCACTGTTTGAAAACCTGCCGCCAAACGATCTTCTACGATTGGCCGCCGTGGCCCGGCGCAAACGATTTCCGCGCGAAGCCACAATCTTCCGGCGCGGCCAGAAGGCCGACGGCTTCTACATCCTGCTGGAAGGTTCCGTCAAACTGTTCCGCACCGTTCCCGACGGGCGGCAGCAGATTCTTCACACGGTCGCCCCGCCCAACGCCTTCGCCGAGGCGGCCGTCTTCGCCGGCGGCAAGTACCCCGCCCATGCCGTGGCCATGAAGGCCAGCGAGTGTCCGCAAGGACCTGGTCGACCAACTGCAGAAACACCCCGAACTGACCATGCGACTGCTGGCCTCGATGAGCCTGCGGCTGCAACAGTTTGTCCGCCTGATCGAAGACCTCGGCCTGCGCGAGGTCTCGGCCCGGCTGGCCCGCTTCCTGCTCGAAGAAGCCGACCGCCTGGGCCACCGCAAGTTCCGGCTGCCCATGCCCAAGGGAGAACTGGCCCGCCAACTGGGCACCACGCCCGAAACCCTCTCGCGCACCTTCAGCCGCCTGAACGATCGCGGCATCCTCACCACCAGCGGACAGCAGGTCCACCTTCTCGACACCGCGAGCCTGGCCGGCATCCTGGAGCAATAGCTCACCGGCAACGCACCACCCAAGAAAAGGTCGCGGCGCCCAGCGCCGCGACCTTGTGCATTCCGTGAATCTTCCGCTGCGGGTTAGCTCTTCAACTCAACCCACTGGCCCGTCTCGGCGCTGTCGTACATGGCCAGGGCCAGTTCAAGCGTGCGGCGGGCTTCCCGCCCGGTGACCCGCGGATCGCCGCCCTTGCGGATCGCCCGGCAGAGATCCTCGATCAGCCACTGGTGCTCGAAGTACTGGAAGGCCGCCGCCCCGCCGGCCCCGGTCGGGCCTTGGCTGGCCCCGATCTTAAGCGCCTCGGCGTCCTCGGGCCGGGTGTCCTCGAACTCGAACTTCACCAGGTGCTGGCCGACCAGGACCGCCGTTCCCTTGGAGCCGTTGATCTCGATCCGCAGGTCGCTGCCCGGGTACATCGCCGTGGAGGCTTCCATGACGCCGTGTGCGCCGTTGGCGTATTCCAGCAGGGCGACCGTCGTGTCCTCGACCGGCACGCCGGGGTGGGCCAGGTTCTCCATCCGCGCCCAGACCCGGCGGACCGGACCCATCAGGTGCAGCAGCAGATCGTAGTAGTGGAAGGCCTGCTGCACGGTGACGCCAGCCCCGTGCTCGCGGCTCGAGCGCCAGGCGTCCAGGTGGTAATAGTCTTGCGGGCGAAACCATTTCATGTACACGTCGCCGGCCAGCAGCGTGCCGAAACGACCTTCCTCAAGGGCCTCCCTGATCGGGGCCAGGGCCTTGCGGAAACGGCAGTTCAGGCAGACCGCCAGCTTCGTGCCCGAGGCGTCGAAGGCCGCGATCAGGGCCTCGGCCTTCTGGAGCGTCATGTCCGGCGGCTTTTCGACCAGGCAGTGTTTGCCCGCCGCCGCCACCCGGACGCCCAGGGCCGAGTGCGTGGCGTTCGGCGTCAGGACGTTCACCACGTCGATGTCCTTGCGGCCCAGCAGTTCCTCCAGCGACGCAATGGCCTGGCAATCGTACTTCTCGGCGAACGCCCGCAGCCGCTCGGCGCTGAGGTCGGTCGCCCCGACCAGCTCGCACTCGGGGGAGGCGATAATCGCCTTGGCGTGAAAGTCGGCCACCAGCCCCGTGCCGATCAATGCGAAACGCAGTGGTTTGTCGCCCAGCTTGCTCATTACGGCGTCTCCCTTTGGTCTGCTCAGGGAATCAGCAGGGCCTTCAGTCCGCGCTGATTCTCCACGTCGTCGAATACTCTCCGCCAGTTCTCGAGCGGCTCGCGGTGCGAAATCAGGGGCCCGACGTCGATCTGCCCCGAGGCCACCAGGGAGATCGTGCGGTCCCAGCACTCGTAGCCGGTCGAAATGTTAAAGTCGATGCGGCAGTCCTTGAAAATCGCGGCGTCCCAGGTGAAGTTTATCTTCTCCCGGCCGGTCATGCCGATCACGCACACGCGGCCCTGCTTGCGAATCAGCGACACGGCCTGGTTGATGGCCGGCTCCGCGCCGCTGCACTCCACGACCATGTCCGCTCCGCGGCCGGCCGACAGGTCGCCGACCAGTTTGGCCACGTCACTCTTCTGCACGTTGACCACCTGCTCGAAACCAAGTTCCCGGGCCGTCGGCAGACGCAGCTCTTCGTCCTTGTCGGTGCCGACCACGACGACCGCCTTCGCTCCGCCGACCCGGGCGCACATTGCGGCCACCAGTCCGATCGGACCCGGCCCCAGGACTACCACCACGTCGCCCGCCTCGACGCCGGTCCGCAGCAACACGTCCTGAACCACGTTGGCCGACGGTTCGACCAGGGCCGCCCGGTCGTAACTCAGGCCCTCGGGAATCTTGTGCAGCAGAACGTCGGGCATCACCAGGTACCGGGCGAAGGCCCCGTCGATGCCCCAGCCGGGGCTCCGCTTGGCCGGACAGATCTGACGGTTGCCCGTGCGGCAGAGGTAACACTTGCCGCAGGCCCTGGTGTGCGGCTCGCCGATCACGCGGTCGCCGACCGCCACGGTCGTCACCTCCGGCCCGGTCTCGATCACCCGGCCGGCGAACTCGTGCCCCAGAATGACCGGCGGCCAGTAGGGAAAGTTGTCGTGCAGGATGTGAATGTCGGTCCCGCAGATGCCCGCCGCCTTGACCTCGATCAGCACCTCGTCGGGCTTGCCGATCACCGGCAGGGGTTTGTCCTGCAACTCGATGTTGCCGACTCCCTTGGCGGTCTTGACCAGGGCTTTCATTGTGGCCATTGTTTCATTCTCCTCACGCTGTGCTCCTACGCACCACTGTTCAGGCGGTCGATGGTGCGGATGATCGCCTCGGCCGCCTTGAGAATCTCGCCGAGGTCAATCCGTTCATCCTTGCCGTGGGCGGCGCCCAGGTCGCCGGCCCCGAAGACCACTGTCGGAATCTCCAGTTGGTTGGCATAAAACCAGGCGTCGCACGAGCCGGTCAGGGCGCTCAGTTGCGGGGCCAGGCCCGCGGCCTCCAGCGACTCGGCCATGGCCACCACCAGCGGATGCTGGGGATCGAGTTCGTTGCCGTCACTGTTCAGCATGGGGAAGGTCAGCTCGAAATTCTCATTCTCGTTATTGCCCAGCCACTGGTCGCCGCAGCGGCGCAGGGCCTCGGTCATTTCCTTCTGCACCTCGTGCCGCGTCTTGGGCGGCAGAAATCCGAAGACGCCCTTGACGGTCGCCTCGCTCGGCGCAGCGGCCGGCCAGTTGCCCGCCCGGCAGATGCCGAAGGTCACCGGCATCGGATTCTCGAAGGCGTCGAACAGCGGATTGCCCCGGCTGGCGGCCAGCAACCGGTCGTGATAGCTCTCCAGGGCCGCCATGGCGACGATCGCTTTCTTTAGGGCGCTGACGCTCGAGCCCGGCGTGCCGCTGTGGCCGGGCCGCCCGAAAACTTTCAACTCGAACCAGACCGCCCCGCGCACACTGGGCATGATCCGCAGGTTCGACGGCTCCAGGACAATGCAGCCCTCGGCACATTGTTTTCCGCGCTCGGCCTGGAGGTGACGAATCATGGCCAGCGTGCCGTTGCCGCCATTTTCTTCCTCGACGACCAGGTGACATTCAACCGTGCCCGGCAGCCTGAGATTCATCTTCGCCAGCGACCGCATGACGGCATAGATGGTGGCCGCCTGGCCCTTGGCGTCGCAGGCCCCGCGGCCGAAAATTGTGTCGCCGTCGAGCCGCGGCTTGTAGGGCTCGGTCTGCCCGACGCTGGGCGGGACGACGTCCAGGTGCGTATTCAGGAAAACCGTCGGCCCGTCGCCCGTGCCGGTGCGACGAGCCAGGACGTTGGGCCGGTCGGCGTAGGTCACCCCGGGCAGGGCAAAGGCGAAGTCGGGGTCGTCCTGGATCGATTCGGGAATCTCGACCTCGCGGGTCTCGTCGGTGCAGGCGGCCAGGGCCTCGCCCATCATGGCCAGGGCCGGGCCCTCGCCGCCGCGCGTCGAAGGAACCTCGATCAGCCGGCAGACCAGGTCGCGCACCTCGTCGCGGATCGAGTGCAGCGTCCCGGTGAGCTTGGTTTCGTTGATGGGCATGGTTGTTCCATAATGACGGACCTTATGTCCGCCCATCTTATCCAGGCATGCTTTTGCAAGCAAAAGTACGTGCTTGGCCGTGTAGGGGCACCCCTTGCGGGTGCCCGCAAAAGCAAGGGCGTACGCGGGCGGGGGCAAGCCCCGCCCCTACAAAAACAACAGAAACGCTCATCCCGCTAAACACGTACAAGCAAAAGCATGGCGCCCGGCGGAAGCGACTACAGGCTCTTGAGGACCTTGGCCATGATGTCGCACGACTTCTCGGCCTCGGCCTTCGAGATCACCAGCGGCGGGGCCACCCGAATCACGTTGCCGTAGATTCCAACGCGGCCGACCAGCAGCCCCTGGGCCGCGGCCCGGTTGATCACCTCGACGGTAACCTCCGCTGCGGGCTCCCGAGTCTTCTTGTCCTTGACCAGCTCCAGGCCCATCACCAACCCCTGTCCGCGGGCCTCGCCGAGATACTTGCACTGTTGCTGCATTTTCCTGAAACGGCAGAGCATGTACCTGCCGACGCGGGCCGAGTTGGCCACCAGGTTCTCTTCCTCGAAAATATCCAGCACGGCCAGGCTGGCCGCCGTGCAGAGCGGGTTGCCGCCGTGAGTGCTCGACATCTCGCCGGGACCCAGGCAGGAGAAGATTCGCTCCTCGCTGACCAGGGCGGCGCTGGTCACGCCCGAGCCGATGCCCTTGCCGATGCAGACCATGTCGGGCCTCAGGCCCTCGTGCTCCAGGGCGAACATCTTGCCCGTGCGGCCATAGCTCGACTGGACCTCGTCGAGAATGAAGAGCACGCCGTGGGCCCGGCACCACTGTTGCACGCCGCTCAAGAATCCCCTGGGCGGAAAGATAAAACCGGCGGCGCCCTGGTACGGTTCGATTATCAGGCCGGCGACGTCGCCGGAGGAGGTCGCCCGGACCACCTTGTCGAGCCACTCGAGACATTGCTTGCCGACCTTGCCGCCCGGGCCGCCGAAAGGATTGCGGTAAGCGTAGGGGTACGGGCAGTAGACAACGCCGGGCATCATGGTGCCGAAGCCCTTCTTGCCCGAGGCCTTGCCGCCGGCGCTCATGGCGGCGTAGGTGCGCCCGTGGAAGCCGCCCCAGAAGCTGATGATTTCGTTGCGGCCGGTGTAGCGTTTGGCCAGCCGGATGGCGGCCTCGGTCGTTTCGCTGCCGGTGGTCAGCAGGAAGGCCTTATCCAGGTTCGACGGCAGGAGCTTGACCAGCCGGCGGGCCAGTTCCAGCCGCGGCGGCGTCGGGAAATCGTAGACGTTCATCAACCGCGGGGCCTGCTCCTGGATGGCGGCCACGAGCTTGGGGTGGCAATGGCCGACGTTGGTCACCAGGACGCCGCTGGTCCAGTCGATATACTCCTTGCCGTCGACGTCCCAGAGACGGGTCCCCAGGCCGTGGTCGAGCACGATCGGGGCCTGCTGGCCCATGCAGCGGGCCTCGTACTGTTGGCTCACCTTGAGCCACTTGGCGCTCTTTGGTCCCGTGATTCCGGGGCCCTTGCCGGTTTTTTTCTTCCTGGCCATGGTCGGTCTCCTTGCATCCCCGGCTTGCCGGGCGGTCGGTCTCGGCTTCATGTTGCTCCGGACAATGAGCTACGCTCCCCGCTTCTTCAGCACTTCCTCAACTTCCGTGTTGACGGTGAATCGCGGCGGGCGGCCCTCGAAGTAGCGGATGATGTCCTCGAGAATCTTCTCGCGGATGCTCCAGCCGGATTCCTCGCTGTACCACGACAGGTGCGGCGTAAGCAGACAGTTCGGCGCCCCCAGCAGCGGATTGTCGCGGCCCGGCGGCTCCAGGTCGTAAACGTCGATGGCCGCGCCCATGATGGTTCCCTTATGCAGGGCCCGGGCCAGGTCCTGGTCGACCACCAGCGGCCCCCGGGCGGTGTTCACCAGCACGGCGGTCGGCTTCATCATGGCCAGCGTCTCGGCGTTGAAGGCGCCGCGGGTCTGGTCGTTCAGCGGCGTATGGATGGTGATGATGTCCGACTCCTTGATGACTTTTTCGAAGGAGTGGGTCTGGAGGCCGAGTTCCGCTTTTCGCTCGGCCGTCAGGTACGGGTCGCAGACCAGCAGGTTCATGCCGAAACCGCTGACCATTTGCAGGACCGTGCTGCCGATGCGGCCGCAGCCGATGATGCCCAGCGTTTTGCCCTTCATCTGGAAGACCGAGCGCACGACCGAGAAGTCCCACTGGCCTTTGCGGACGCTGCGGGCCAGGGAGTTCTGCTGTTCGCACAGGTGGCGGGCCGCCGCGACGATCAGCATGACACTCTGCTCGGCGACTTCCTGGACGCAGTAGTCCGGCACGTTGGCCAGCCGGATGCCCTTGGCCGTTGCGGCGGCCAGGTCGACATTGTCGTAACCGATGCCGTGGCGGATGATCAGCTTGCAGTTGTCGAGCCGGCTGATAACCTCAGCCGTCAGGCGGGCCATGTTGACCACCACGATCTCGGCCTCGCTGATGGCTTCGATCAGCTCGGCCTGCTCGGCGAACTTCAACTGCTGCTGATCCCACTGGAAATCGAACCCGCGGGAGCGGAGCTGCTCGGTCTCCCACTGGAAATCCGGCTCAAGATAATCGGTAACCACAATTCTGGTCGGCAATGGACACCCCTCAATAAAGCGGTAAGTTTTTTCCCTTACAAGGTAACTCGTTCACCTGTTTCAGCGGCCTGCAGTGCCGCCGAGGCAACACGCATGGCCCGCAGGCCGTCGGCCACGGCAATGGCCACCGGGCGGTCCCGGCGAATCGCTTCGGCGAAGTCGGCCAGGTAGTCCAGCCCCATCTGTCCGCAGTAGCCGGGAATCGGGGCCGTCGGCTCGGCGATCTGCTGCACTTTCTCGTCGCCGACCGACTCGTGCTCGGTCACCAGCAGCACCTGGTGATCGTCGCCGCCCCAGGAGGGCGCCCAGTTGACCAGGCCGAGTGTGCCGCGAATCGAGACCAGCAGGTCGCGGCCCTGGGGGAACGACGGCGGGGCGCTGTAACTGATGTCCAGCAGGCCGGTCGCGCCACTGTCATATTCCAGCAGCGCGTAAGCATTGTCCTCGATGGTCCGCCGGGGCTCGCCGCCGGTGCGGGTCGCGCGGCCCTGCACGGCGATGATCTCCAGACCGGTCCACCAATGGAACAGATCGATCCAGTGGACGCCGAGGTTGACCATCGGCCCGCCGCCCTGTGCGGCCTCGAGCATCCAGGGGGCCTTGTCGCGGATGTAGCGCCACGGACCGCCGGCGGTCATGCGGCCCTCGAAGTGGACGATCCGGCCCAGCAGACCGTCGCTGATCCACTGCCTGATCTTGCGGGCCATGGGATCGAATCGCCAGCAGTAACCGGTGGTCACCTTCAGCCGGGTCGAGTCCGCGATGCGGGCCACCTGGCGGACCTGATCGAGGTCGGCCCCCATGGGTTTTTCGACCAGGACGTGTTTGCCCGCCGCGACGGCCTGGCGGACGGCCTCGGGCATCTCGCGGTGCGGCAGAAAAATCATGACCGCCTCGACGTCGGGGCGGGCCAGCATCTCGGCCGGATCGCCGTGGGCCGGCAGGCCGAAGAACTCGGCCTCCCCGGCCAGAAACTCCTTGTCGCGATCGCAGATGCACAGCGGCTGGAGTTGCGGCAGGTTCTCAAACAGCGGCCAGTACCACCGCGGATGCTGGTGGTGCAAGCCCCAGATGGCCACTGTGACAGGTTTCATGGTCTGGCACGTTCCTTTCCCGGGGCCGGTTTGCAGCCCCAAGCGACCCGGCGGCGGCGCCTCGAAAGGCGGAGAGAGGCGAATCCACCGACATTATTGAGGAGCATGTTACGACAGTCCCAGGGGAGCGTCAAGGCCGATTCACGGGGCGGGCCGGGCAACCAGCGGAGGCGATGGCATGGCACAATCGTCCGTTGCCCGGGTCGGAGGGCAAGTTTAGCGGTCGGCCTTGTCGTGATCGGCGAGTTCGGTTAGTCGGTTAGACGGCCAGATTGCGCGTGTCGCCAACAAGGCGGTACGTCGGAGTGTCATAAACTTCCGAATTGTGGCGGCGACATTTCCTGCAGAACCGATGGGCGGCATCGGTCCACAGCACTCTTCCGCATCTCAGGCAAGGCAACGACTTTTTCGGCAGTGCTTTCATTCTCATTCGCATGTTTTCCCTCGACGTACATGCCAGTACAGACTCTCAGTCATTCTCTGCAAGGCCCACTCATCTGCAACCAGGGCGACAGAAAAAAGAAGACCCTTCTGACGCAATAGTCAGAAAGGCCTCGAAAGCCTTCCAAAGTCGATAGTTCCGGTTGGACGACTTTGTTTTCATGTGACCAACGCCGGTTGGCCATCCCCCACCAATTTTGCTGCTCGCCAAGTGATGGCCGCTGTTGCCCAGGGCTCCGGCCTGCGGGGATGCCCGACATGTTGGCCCTGGCGCCAAGCGACTCTCACTTGTGCGCTTTCCAACAGGAACGGTCTTTTCTGCAGCCCGGCAGCCCACCGCATGTCGGCCGACGGCGCAAAACATCAACCTGACGGCCCGGGCCGCCATGGGCTGCGAACTTCTACTGCACAGGAACGCCCCAACTGCTACCCATCCAGCGTAAAACAGTTCACTGATTCACGGTATGCTTGGAAGCAAACTCGAATTGTCGTATAAGACTTTGACTGGAGCAACCGACATCAAGAGAGAATTACCACATGTGACGTATGCTGTCAACGAACAAAACTGTTTTTCTGGATTAAATTAAGCCATAGGATTGTGCCTGCTGCTGCTGCCATTGCGAACATGGAACGGGGGATGCCAACAGGCCCTGAGGCGGCCGGGCGTGCACGCTCAGGCGATGGCCGCCTCGTCAGCGGCCGGTTTCCAGGGCCGCCATGCGGGCGAAATCCGTTTTCAGGCTCGCATACAGGGCTCGGAACTGAGCGTATCGGCGACTGTAGGCCGCCCGGTTGCGGCGGTCGGGCCTGGTGACGGTCTTCAGGCGGACCACCGCCGCGGAGGCCTCGGGCACCTGGGCTTCGCACAGTGTGTTGCGGTACCATTGCAGGCTGCCGCCGGCGGCCAGGACCACGCCCATGACGTGCCACTTGCCGGGCACCGCTGCGCAGAAGGTGTGCACCCGGCCCAGCGGGTCGGTCTGAATCTGGTCGGCGTGTGCGAAGACGACGCCGCTGGTTCCGATGCCGGCGCTGACCAGGCCGCGGCGGACGATGCCGTTGCCGACCGCCCCGGCGGCGTTGTCGCCGGACACACGCGGACGGTTCCGCCAAGAGCCGGCCGGAGTTCGTTTGATCGGTTCAGTTGCACTGCGGGAGCGTCAGAAATCGTCGTCGTCCTCGAAGATCGTCGTAATGGTCATCGACCTCGTCGTCCAACTCTGCGATCGGATCGCCGAAATAGCTCTCGTGTTCGTTGCGCTCGCGCCATGGGTCATCCAGTTCATCGTCGATTTCGTCTTCGAGCCCGTCCTCATCGTCGTCGTCCATTGCCGCGTCGGCGAGAATCTCCGCCGCCTGGCCGGACATCTCCTCCGGAACCAGGATCGGTATGCCGCGAAGTGTTCCGCCCCCAGAGCTTTCGTCGCTGCCCAGGAAGGCCGGAATCTCCGCCGATTCCAGGATCGATTTCATCGTTTGAGCTTCTCTTACGCTGTGGGCCTGAACAACCGTCACCAGTTGCGTCATCCCCCGGCCGGTCCCGGCTGACTTGTCAACAGGAGATTTCTCCATTTCTTCAGGACCCTCACGCTCCGGACGATCGTCGTCCTGTCCGTTCTTGCGACTATTACCCATCCATGTTCTCCGCTCTAACCCAGTCGCTTCCGACACTTTCAGCGCTGAAGAAAAAGTAACAGGCCGTCCTTTTGTGTCAAGCCAAAATTATCTCCAGCCCTGACCCCTGCGATCTACGGCTGATCGCGCACCTCGTATTCTACAAAACCTTTCGTCTCGTGACGCAACAGTTTGCCGCCCTCTATTTCCAGGATGAGCCCCTCGGCCTGCGGTACGCCCCGGAGCAGTTCCAGGGCCTGATCGGTCTCCAGGACCATGCAGGCCGTGGCCAGGCCGTCGGCCGTCCCGCCGTCGGGGCAAATTACCGTCACACTGGCCGCCCGGCCGGTGGTCGGCCGGCCGTTGCGCGGATCGATGATGTGGCTCAGGCGGCGGCCGCCGATCTCGAAGTACCGGTAATACCCCCCGCTGGTAACCACCGAGCCGTTGCTGACCTGCACGCGAGTAAAGAGGTCCCGGGAGACGGCTTTCCGCGGGTCCTGCACGCCGATTTTCCACGGCCGGGGCCACCCGCTGCTGCTCCAGGCGGTCCCGTCGCCGCCCAGCATGACCAGCACCGCCCGGACGCCCTCGCGGCGGCGAAGCTCGTCCACCACCTCCTGGGCCGCCCAGCCCTTGGCCATCCCGCCAAGGTCCAGGGCCATGCCCTCGAGCCCCAGCCGCACGCGGTAACTGTCGCCCTCCCGGCTGATCTCGATCTTGTCCATGTCCAGCAGCGCCATGGCCGCCCGGATGGCCTGGTCGGTCGGCTCGCGGTCCTGGCGGTCCGCCTCTTCCCAGAGGCCGATCAAGCGGCCGACCAGCGGATTGAAGACGCCGCCGCTCTGCCGCCACAGGAGTTTCGAGGCGGCGATGGCCCGGCCCGTCGTCGCGCTGACGGTCATGGCCCCTTGGCCGGCCGATCGGTTCAGCACCGACAGTTCGCTCTTGGGGTTGTAGCGGGTCAGGGCCCTTTCGATCCTCTCCAGCCGCTCGAGGGCGACGGCCATGGCCGCCTGGCCCTGGGCCCGCGTGGCGGTGTAGGTAATCAGTCGGCACTCGGTGCTCATCACCTGGAAGTCGGTGTCGGTGCGCAGCACCGCCTGGCCGCCGATGGTCACCTCCCGGAAGCGGACCTTCTGGACATTCTCCGGGTAGCCGTTCCCCTCGGGCGGGGGCGAGTCGCCGCACCCGGCGGCGAAACTCGCCGTGGCCAGCAGGCTCAGCAGCAACGCGAATCGGCGGGCCCATTCGGTCTTCATGAATCACACCTCTCCACTGTTTCGTCCGCTTCGGCGGGGCCACCGGCAGCGCCTTGGCCCCGCAAACAGACTGTAATCGTAAGTCTTGCCTCGCCAAGGGGGCTTTGTCAACAGTCGTCCGTAGTTTTGCTTGCCCTTTTTTGGGCGACCGATTAGCATATCGGCTCGCCTTCGCCCAGAATCGCCGGAGGGTCGTTCGGTTGCCGATCCGGGTCGCGGGCCCGAAGACCGTGGCGCCGCCCGAGGGGCGAGCATCCGGAGAAAGTAGACCCCGAGAAGGTGATGAGCCAAACCACCAGACCGTTCACCACTCGCCGTGCTGTGGCCATAACAGTGCTGTGGATTGCCGCCGCCCTGGCCATGGTTCTGTTCGTCCGGCGGCCCGACCAGGAGTCGGTCGAGGGCACCAAGCTCTACCTGCCCGAGACATACGAAAGCCAGGCCGCCCAGAAACGCCTCAAGGAACTTTTCCCCAAACAGTACCGTTACTCATGGGCCATCGTCGTCTTCCATCGCCCCGAAGGAATTTCCCTCGGCCAACTGTCCGATCCCAACGGTCCCATCGGGCAACTGGTTGCCTGGCTTCGCGACCCGCAGCAGTTGCCCGAAAGCGTCCCCCGGGAGCGGGCCGGGGAGATCCGATCCTACCTCCGCGACGCGCCGGTCAGAAGCACCGTGACCGACCCCTACCTGACCGAAGGCCTGACCGCCCGCGACGACAAGGGAGCGGTCATCACCACCTTGGTGGCCATCGGCATGCCGGACATCTTTACCGCCACCCGGACCAAGGCCACGGTCAAGACCGTCACCGATCATCTCCTGGACATGCAGAAGGAGGGCCTGCTCGGCGACCTGCAATTCGAAGTCACCGGCGACGCGGGATTCTACCTCAACTACGGCCAGGCCGCCACCGAGAG
>JAACEH010000296.1 GCA_011682595.1 Anaerolineaceae bacterium | reverse complement strand
GGCAGCACCTGTTGCAGAGCCTGACCCAGACCAGCCTGCCGGGGCTGCTGAGATACGAAGACCGTAACGCGATGGCCTACTCCATCGAAAGCCGCGTGCCCTTCCTGACGCCGGCCATGGCCGAGTTCGTCTTCACCCTTCCCGAGGACTACCTGATTGCTCCGGACGGTACGACCAAAGCCCTGTTTCGACAGGCCATGCGTGGCCTTGT
This sequence comes from Anaerolineaceae bacterium, assembly GCA_011682595.1. Next base: position 2,727 of record JAACEH010000296.1, on the reverse strand, counting down.
GCCGGATGAGATTCTCGACCGGCGGGACAAGGTCGGCTTTGTAACACCGCAGCGGAAATGGTTCGGCAAGATCAGGCCCTGGGTCGAGCAGTTGTTCGCCAGCGGCACAGCCGGTCGCATTCAGGCCATCAATGGCGCGGCCATGGCCGCACACTGGCAAGCCGTGCTGGCCGGAAAGAAGCCTCTCGACTTCGCCATGTGGCGGTGCATCAATCTGATCCGATGGGCTGAGTGTTACGATGTGCAGTTCTGAGGCTTGCCGAGCGCAGAGGTCACCGGCCGAGCAGTTGGCGGTAGCACTCCCGCAACTTCTCCGCTTCGAGTTCCCAATTGTAGCTCTGGACGATCGCCTCGCGGCCCCGGCGGCCCATGGCCTCGGCCTGGTCCGGGTTCTCCAGCAGCCTGCGCACCGCCCCGGCGATCGCTTCGGGGTCCAGCGGGTCGACCAGAATCGCACAGTCGGCCGATTCGACGAACTGCCGCCAGACGGGGAAATCGGAGGCCACCACCGGCAGCCCGGCGGACATGTACTCGAAGAGCTTGGTCGGGTAGGCCTGGCGGTAATTGTGTGTCGGATGAATCACGACCAGCCCGACTCGCGAATTGTCCAGCATCGCAGAGAGCTGCTCGCGGGTCCGCCAACCCACAAAGTCCACGCGCTCCCAGCCGGGCAATTGGCGGCACTGGTCCTCCAACTCCGGGGGCGAAAAGGCCCGCCCGGCCAGGGACAGCCGGGCCTCGGGCAGATCGTCCAGGTGGCCCATTGCCCGAACCATCTCGCGCAGGCCGTAATAGGCGCTCAGTCCCCCGACGTAGGCGACTCGCATCGGCCGCTCGCGGTACGGCCGCGGGGCAGCGGTAGTCAGTTCGTCGGCGATCGGGTAGTTGTGAATCGTCACCGTCTTACCGGGTGGGAACCTGGCGGCGATGGTCGGTGTGGCGGCAATGATGCGGTCGAAGCAGCGGGCGCCGACCCACTCGGTCGCCGCGACGCAAACCGAAACCAGTCGCCGCACCATGGGCGGCAGAAAGTCGAAAGTCATGACCTGCCGCGGCACGTCCTCGTGCACGTCGTAGATAACTTTCTTTCCGCAGAGTTTCAGCAGCAGGCCCACCGGGATCAGCTCCGGGTCGTGGAAGTGGTAGACCCGCGCTTTTTCTCTCATTGCCGCCCGCAGGATTCCGGGCAGCGTCACCAGCAGGCGGCCCGGGCGAGTCTTCGGTTTGGGTATGCGGCGGACCTCGATGTCGCAGGCGGCCGCTTCGCTTGGATCGCAGGCGGCGACGATAACCACCTCGTAACCGGCCTCGGCCAGGGCGCGACACTCCCGGCAACCGACTCGCGTGTCGTACGGCGGATGAAAGCTGGTCAGGTGAGCGACTTTGCCCAGGGTGCTCAAAAGCTCTTAGCTCCGTTTCAATACCCTCAGCACTTTGCCGCCCAGCCGCGTGCGGGCCACACTAAGCGCCAGTTCCCACAGGCGGCAGACCACCGGCTGCAGGTCACGCTCGTAAAAGCGGAAGACGTGCCGCTCCGTGCTCCACTTGGCCTTGAAGTCGATCAGCGGCCGGTCGTCGCGCGAGGAGATCATGAAGTCGAAGTCCTCGCAGCCCCGGGCCAGAGCCCGCTTGATGCCCTCCCAGATGACCGCGTCGTTCGGGCAGAGGTTACGCCTGGCCCCGCTGGAGGCGCCGAGGAAGTAGAAACACCGCTTGCCGCTATAGAAGGTCACGATGCCGGCCAGCGGCTGGCCCTCGTGCCGGGCCAGCAACATCTCGCCCTCGCCCGCGCCGCAGATCAGCTCCCACATCCGTTCGACCATCTCCCGACACCAGACGACGAACGATTCGTTGCGGGCCATCGTCCGGCGGTACATCTCGAACAGCGCGTCGCGCGAGGCCTCGTCGCGGGCCTCCTCGACCACCACCCCGCGCCGCTCGGCCAGGCGCACGTCGCGGCGGACGCGGCCCTTGAAATCCTTCCACAGTTGCTCGGTGTCCCGCCCAGCGAAGTGCAGCACCTGCTGAACGTGCTCCTGGACCGAAAAGCCGGGTAACTCGACTTCCGGGTCATAGAAGTTGTGGCTCATGCGGATGCGGTGCACGCCCTCGCCTCGGGCGACCGCCGCCAGTCGCTCGGCCAACTCGCCAAGACGCGACGAGTCCCCGGCCGCCAGCCCATAGGGCAATCCGCAATAGAGCAGATGGAAAAACCCCAGCCGCATGTGCACCGCCGGCTGAGCCAGGACGATCCGGCCGTCGTCCTCCAGGCAATAGTAGGCTGTCTCGTGGCCCAGCGGCTCGAGTACCCGGGCCCACAGCGGCTGCTGGAAAAGGTAGGCCGGCCGCTCGGCGAAAAACGCCGCCACCTGCGCATCGTCCGCCGCACGTTTTACCAGCTCAGTCGACAAAGGCCATCCTCACCTTCAACAGGATCCAAAGCAAGCCGCCATATTATCCAGATTATCCAAAAATGCTCGCGAAAGTAAACCATTCGCCTGTCCCGCCGAGAGCGCCTCAGACATCGTGAACCCCTGGTGAGGGGGTTGAGGTGATTGGGGAAGCTGTGGCGGAAGCCGTTGGAGGACGTCTTGAAAAGGGCCAGAGCTGGCCGACTCTGGCCGCCGCCAAGGCCTCGAAGGAAAAGCTAGCCCGGATATTGCATGAGTTTTGGTTTGATTTGGATGGCGCGAAGGCCTTTCTCTCTGTAGTATAGGGACTTACGAA
>JAACEH010000295.1 GCA_011682595.1 Anaerolineaceae bacterium | reverse complement strand
CCAACATCGAAATCATCCTCGAGCAGGCCGGCGTGCCGATCATCGTCGACGCCGGCGTCGGAACCGCCAGCGACGTGGCCGTGGCCATGGAACTCGGGGCCGAGGGCGTGTTGCTGAATACGGGCATCGCCATGGCCCGGGATCCGGTGGACATGGCCCGGGCCATGCGGCTGGCCTGCCAGGCGGGCCGGCTGGCCTACACCTCGGGCCGCATCCCGAAGAAAAAGTACGCCTCGGCCTCCAGCCCGATGGCCGGACGGATCGAGCAGAGCGACAAGTAAGTAGCGAGCGGTTGGGAGAGCGGCATGATCGACGCGAAACAGGTCGGCCAGGCGGCCGAGGCCTTGTTCGATGAGGGGTACAATTGTTGCGAAGCGGTTTCGGTGGCTGTTGTCAAGGCCCTGGGCTGCGAGTGTCGGTGCCTGCCGGGTCTGGCCACGGGCATGGGCGGCGGCGTGGGCCACACGGGCCACATTTGCGGCGCCGTCAGCGGCGGGGCGATGGCCCTGGGGCTGGGCGTTTCGCGGATGGGCCTGAAGAGCCACGGGGCCGAGAAGGAAATGGCCGTCGAGCTGGTGTCCGAACTGGTCGATGCCTTCGGCCGCGAGTTCAACTACGTCGCCTGTGGCGATCTGATCGGCATCGATTTCGGGTCGCCCGGCTGGCAGGCCGAGTACCGCGACAAGGGTTGCAGGAGTGAGTGCAGCCGTTTCGTGGGCTTTGTGGGCCAGTGGGTCGCGACGCGCCTGGCGGCCGAGGGGTCGTAAGGCCGGATGCGGGGCAGGGGGACAACAGGGAGCAGGTTTTTGCGGCGGGCCATGGGGTTCGCCGTTTTCGCGATGAGCCCCAGCGGGATGGGGTGGGGGGCGGTCCGAGGCCATGAAGGCACGAGAATTTCTGGGTCCCGGCGGTCCGGTGGCCGGCAAGTTGCCGCAATACGAAGTCCGCGAGCAGCAACTGGCCATGGCCGAGGCGGTCGAGAAGGCCCAGGGAGCCAACCACCACCTGATCGTCGAGGCCGGCACCGGGGTCGGCAAGAGTTTCGCCTACCTGGTCCCCTCGCTGGCCCAGGCGACCGAGCATGGCCGCCGGGTGGTCATCTCCACCTACACCATCAGCCTGCAGGAACAGTTGATGTCCAATGACATTCCGTTCCTGCAATCGGTCTTTACCGGCGAGTTCCGGGCGCTTCTGGTCAAGGGCCGCAACAACTACCTCTGCCTTCGTCGCCTGGAGCGGGCCACCCGGCTGGTGAGTTCGCTCTTTACGACCGAGAGCGAGGTGGCCGAGCTCAAGCGGATCGTCGACTGGGCCTACGCGACCGACGACGGGACGTTCCAGGGGCTGGACCCGCAGCCGAGCCGCCGCGTCTGGTCGCGCGTCTCGAGCGAGGCCGGCAACTGCCGCGGCAGGAAGTGCAAGTGGGAGGGCAAGTGCTTCTACCAGAGAGTGCGGCGGAAGATGATGCGGGCCGACCTGCTGGTGGTCAACCATTCGCTCCTGCTGAGCGACCTGGCGATTCGCGCCGAGGGCAACGAGTTTCTGCCGACCTATTCCCTGCTGGTGCTCGACGAGGCGCACAACGTCGAAGGCGTGGCCGGCGAGGCGTTCGGCCTCGAGGTCGCCAGCGGCCAGGTGCGTTTCCTGCTCAACGGGCTTTACTCCGGGCCGTCGGGCCGCGGATTCCTGGCCGGTTTCCGCGACAAGTCGGCCTTCGAGGCCGTCGGCAGCGCGTCGGCCGCGGCGGGCGAGTTCTTTGACAACGTGCGGGACTACCTGGTCGAGCAGGCCCGGCGGAACGGGCGAATCATCGAGCCGGAGTTTGTGCCCAATCCGCTGTCGGAGTCGCTGATGCATCTGCACGGGACACTGCGCGGACTGCTCGGGCGCTGCGGCGATGAGGACGACCGCCTGGAACTGGCCGGCTACATGGATCGCTGCATGAACCTGTCCGCGGCGGTCAAGGACTTCGTCAGCCAGGCCCGCGAGCATTCGGTCTACTGGGTCGAGAGCGATTCGGCCGGCCCGGCCGCCGGTCGGCTGAGCCTGAAGTGCAATCCGATTCACGTCGGCCGGATTCTGCGGCAGACCCTGTTCGGGCAGGTCGATTGCGCGGTGCTGACCAGCGCAACGCTGGCCGTCGGGAGCGACGCTCCCTTCGAGTATCTCAAGGGCCGCCTCGGCCTGGTCGATCCCATGGAGCAACTGCTGGGCAGCCCGTTCGACTTCCAGGAGCAGATGGTCGTTCACCTGGAGACGGCCCTGGGCGACCCGAACAACCTGTCGGCCTTCGCGGCCAAAGCCTGCGAAAAGATGCTCGAGTACATCGGCCAGACCGGCGGCAAGGCCTTCGTGCTCTTTACCAGCTACCGGATGCTGAACGAGGTGGCCGGTCGCTTGCGCAGCCCGCTGAAGGCCATGGGTATCCGCATGTTCCAGCAGGGCGGCCGCATGTCGCGCGGGGCGATGCTGGAGCGGTTCCGCCGCGACGTCGACAGCGTGCTGTTGGGGACCGAGAGTTTCTGGCAGGGCGTCGACGTGCCGGGCCGGAGCCTGTCGAACGTCATCATCACCAAGCTCCCGTTTGCGGTGCCCGACCTGCCGGTGGTTGAGGCCCGGGTGGAGGAGATCCGCCGCGAGGGCGGCAACCCGTTCATGGAGTACCAGATTCCCGAGGCGGTGCTGCGGTTGAAGCAGGGCGTGGGGCGTCTGATCCGCTCTCGGCAGGACCGCGGCATTATCGTCATCCTGGACCACCGCGTGGTCAGCAAGCGTTACGGGCGGCTGTTCCTGGAGAGTCTGCCGCCGTGCCCGGTCCGGATTCACCGACCACGGCCCCAAGACGAGGGTGTACGTCAAGATTGTAGGTAAAGTCAAGTAGATCTGGTCAACAGACCCGGCGGGGGTGGCATGCGTCGCTGGCGACGCATGTTCCGTGA
>JAACEH010000294.1 GCA_011682595.1 Anaerolineaceae bacterium | reverse complement strand
TGAAGTACAACTTCGCCGAGAACCTGCCGGCCATCGAAGGCGACGCCACACAGATCCGCCAGGTGATCATGAACCTGATCACCAACGCCTCGGAAGCCATCGGCCAGGCCAGCGGCATCATCTCCATCACCACCGGGGCCATGCAGATCGACCGCCGGTACCTGCGGGAGGTCTATCTCGACGAGAATCTGCCGGAAGGCCTGTACGTTACCCTGGAGGTGGCCGACACCGGCTGCGGCATGGAGGCCGAGACCCGGGCCAGACTCTTCGACCCCTTCTTCACCACCAAGTTCGCCGGCCGCGGGCTGGGCATGGCCGCCGTGCTGGGCATCGTGCGGGGCCACCACGGGGCCATCAAGGTCTACAGCGAGCCCGGCCAAGGCACGACCATGAAGGTGCTCCTGCCGGCCGTGGCGGCCGAGACGGCCGCCGCCGCGAAACAGGCCGATGCGGACGGCTCCTGGCGCAGCTCGGCGACGGTGCTCCTGGTCGACGACGAGGAAACCGTCCGGGCCATCGGCAAAATGATGCTCGAGCACCTGGGCCTGACGGTGATCACCGCATCGGACGGCTGCCAGGCCGTCGACATCTTCCGCGAGCGGGGCGACAGCATTGACTGCGTGATTCTGGATTTGACGATGCCGCACATGGACGGCGAGGGAGCCTTCCGCGAGCTGCGCCGCATCCGCAAGGACATCCGCGTTATCATGTCCAGCGGCTACAACCAGCAGGATGTGACGCAGCGCTTTGTCGGCAAGGGAATCGCCGGCTTCATCCAGAAACCTTACGAACTCAAGGCCCTGGCCCACACGCTGCAGTCGATCCTCGGCCGCTAGGCAAGTCCCTGGCCGGTCGGCCTCCCCGGGCGCATGCGGCGCACTGCACTTGTAAAAGGGGGAGTTTCATGAGCAATGCCTCATCGCCCTGGCCCATCGAACGCCGCGAACCCGAAACCGTCGGCCTCTGTTCACGGCGACCGCAGCGCATCGGTCAACTGGTTCACCGCTACGTGGACCAAGGACGCACGGCCGGCGCAGAATATAGTGGGTAGACAGCCCCGCAGGACCGCCTACCCACTTTTGTGCCCTCATACCTTCCTGCAAACCTCTCCCCCCCCGGGGGAGGAGGGGGAGGGGGTAACAACCGAAACCACAAGAACTACTACTTCTTCCTCTTGCGACGCAGCACCAGGCCCAGCATGCCCAGGCCCAGCAGACCCATCGTGGCCGGCTCGGGAACGCCAACAAGGGCGACGTTATCGACGCTCGACGCATTCCAGCCGGCGGCGCCAACCGCCACCGCGAGGTACTCGTATTGCCTGGTCAGCACGACGCCACCACTGGAGTACGAGCCGGCATCCGGCGAGAAGATGGTGCCCGTATCCAGCGCGTATATATCGAAATTGCCGGCGGCGGCTCCGACTCCAACGTCGCCGCTCGGCGGGACGCCAAGGGAAATATAGTCGTACCCACCATTATATATATCCCACGTGTTTCCAGTCCCCACGTGGTCGATGCCGTACAGGCCAAAGGGCAGATCCTGGTTGACGTCGTAGTCGAAACTGAATGTCACCGTATCGCCGTTGTCGTAGCCGGAACCCGGGTTAGTAACGATCTGAGCGAGGCCTGACGAACCCCACCCGGTTGCGGGACCTTTGGGTCGTACAGCCTCCCCGTTTATGATCCTCCATACAACACCATCGTAGTGCCCACTAAACCATCCCTGGTCTATCGCTCCTTCAGCCGTATTCCAGCCCGGACGCCCGGAAATATTGGGCTTCACGCCGTCGGCGATGGAACCGCTGGAAAAATCACCGTTGATGAGCGGATCCGCCCAAGCCGTGGCGCACAGGGCACACACAACCAGCAATGCAACTAGCCTCGTCATCGTCATCTTCATCTTCTTCTCCTCCTCTAGTAAAACCGTTCCAATTACTGCCGTTATGGTCGGCCACTCCGTTCGCCACGGCCGCCCCCTTGGGCCGCATGGCCGTGGCCGGGAGAGTTCACTCTTTCGGATCGACCCAGCCCCTGCGACGTGTACGAAAAAGACGGACCGGGCCTTTGCTTCATCACATGCGCTGCCGGAGGGGCCATTCCGCGGGGGCACGTCCGGGCAACTTCTCCCGCTCCGTCCGCAACCACCCGCCACCACTCCCCCCAGTTCCAGCCACACCTCACCCTGCCCTGCACCATATAGTATGATGCCAAAACCAAGTGGCGGCAACATTTTGCCGGCTTTTGCCCGGCGGCGGCAACGGACGCCTCAAGTACTGCTGTAGCAACACCTTACGCATGACATAGGGCCCCCGAGACGCGATTCCAAGGGGCCCTGCAAAAAAACTTGACACCCGCTCCGGGAGGTTGCATACTGTTTATGGATCATCATCGTGGATCATGGGGGGGGGGGTGTCTATAATTCGGCCGGCCGTACGGCCCGTTAGGGACGGTCAGGAGGAACATGTGGGACGACCCAGGATTGCAAGCAAAATCCTCGATAGGCTCATCAGAAAGATCGCCGAGGGCGTCTGGCAGCCCGGGACGACTGTGCCCGCGAGCCGCCGCCTGGCGACCGAGTTCGGCGTCTCGCTGACGATCATTCAGGCGGCACTGCGGCGTGCCGCCGACTACAAGTTGCTCGATGTCGTCCACCAGCGGCGACCGATGGTTGTCCGGCCCGGGGCCGTGGACCGTGCCCAGCGGCTGCTGGCCCGGCCGTCGGCCCGCCCCGTGGGGCGTCGGGTGGCCATTCTCGTTCCCGACGACTGCCTGCCGCTGGCCAAACGCAACCCCCTCATCAGCCTGATGGTCAACGCCATGACCCGGGAAGCCGAGCGGAAGAAGATGCAGGCCACATTGGTCGGATGGGCGCCGCGCGAGCAGGTGGCCGTCGCCGGTTCGCTGGCCCGGAAGGGATTCGATGCGGCCATCGTTCTTGGTTTCGAGCCGG
>JAACEH010000036.1 GCA_011682595.1 Anaerolineaceae bacterium | reverse complement strand
AACATTTCATCACTGCCCAGCGCGAGGCCCGGATCAAGAACCACACGGCGATGAAGCGCTACGGGAGGCCGGATGAGTTGCTGGGGGCGGTGCTCTGGCTGGCTTCGGACGCCGCGTCGTTCGTGACCGGAGCCGAAATTGCCGTGGACGGCGGCTTTACGTGTATGACCATCTGACAGCCGCGTCTTCAGCGTTTCTGCTTTCTTGTTTTTTGCTTGGGTGGCTTGAGCCTGGGCATTTTCTTTTTCCTGCATCGGAGAGGGCTTTTGGGCGATCAGAGGACGGCAATCGTCACCGGGGGCAGCAAGGGCATCGGGGCGGCCATCGTCGAGACATTCTGCCGGCGCGGCTACAAGGTGGTCTTCTCGGCCCGCAACGAAACGGACCTCACCCGGCACCTCGGCGAGGAGGCGAAGTTTGTCCGGGCCGACGCCCGGGTGCGTGGGGATCATCAGAAACTGATCGACGCGGCGCTCGAGTGGACCGGGCGGCTCGACGCCTATGTCAACTGCGCCGGCGTCTCGATCTGGAAGCCGGTACTGGAGGTGGACGAAGAGTTCCTCGACCTGCTGATCGACACCAACCTGAAGGGTCTTTACTGGGGCTGCCAGGCGGCGGCTCGGCACTTCATCGAGTCGGACCAGGACGGGGTGATGGTCAACGTTTCGAGCCTGGCGGGCAAGCGCGGCAGCGCCAACAACTCGGTCTACTGCGCGTCGAAGTTCGGCGTCAACGGAATCACGCAGGCCCTGGCCAAGGAGTTGGGCACGCGGGGCATTCGCGTCAACGCCGTCTGCCCGGTCTACATCGACACGGCCTCGTTGCGGCAGAGCCTCGGCGAGAAGGACTCGCCGGCCAGGGGCGCCGACTTCGACGAATTCATGGCCGGCTTTGCCGGCAAGAGCGCAGCCCTGGGCCGCATTCCGCTGGCCCGCGAGGTGGCCGACCTGTGTGCCTACCTGGCCTCGGAAGAGTCGTCGGCCATTACGGGCCAGTGCATCAACGTGGATTGCGGCGTGCTGCCGAGCTAGGAAGCATCGGACTTGCGACCATGAGAACGGTTGTCATAATTCCTTCGCGAATGGGCTCGTCGCGGTATCCCGGAAAGCCGCTGGCTCGGATTCTGGAGCTGCCTATGATCGAGCACGTGCGGCGGCGGGCCATGCTGTGCCGGGACGTCGACGAAGTGCTGGTCGCCACCTGCGACGAGGAGATTCGCCGGGTGGTTGAAGGCTATGGCGGCCGGGTCGTCATGACCTCGGACAAGCACGAAAGGTGCACCGACCGCATCGCCGAGGCGGCCCGCCACATCGAGGCCGACATTGTCGTCAACGTCCAGGGCGACGAGCCCTGCGTCTTTCCGCAATGTGTCAGCGACGTCGCCCGGCCGGTCCGGGAAGATGCCCACTGTTTGTGCTCGACGCTTGTTTATCCGGTGGCGACCTACGAGGAGTTGGCCAACCCCAACTACGTCAAGACGGTCCTGTCGCAAAGCGGGAGGGTGCTGTACTTCAGTCGCCAGGCCATCCCCTCGCGCCGCGAGGGCCAGTCGCCGAAGCTCTACAAGCAGTCGGGCATCATGGCCTACCGCAAGGACTTCCTGTTGGAGTTTTCGTCCTGGCCGCAGACGCCGCTGGAGGGCGTCGAGTCGTGCGACATGCTGAGGATCCTGGAGCACGACCTGCCTGTCCGCGGCGTGGTCACGCCCTACGAGACGCCGGGCGTCGACGTGCCCGGGGACATTGGCGCCGTTGAGGAGTTGATCCGCAACGACAGGTCCCAACAGGATCTTTATCAGCAGATTGTCGAGATGACCCACTGAACCATCCATTATCTATTAGAGGAAAGGAACCCGCCGGTGAAGATCTTTGTCGATTCAGCCAACTTCGTGGAACTTGAAGAGGCCCTCAAGCGAGGCTTTCCCAAGGGCATTACGACCAACCCGTCGATCATGGCCAAGGAGAAGAAAGGCTCGTTCCAGGAACACATTCACAAGATCATCGAGCTGATCAAGAAGTACGACTACGACATCCCGCTGAGCGTCGAGGTCTTCTCGAAAGACCCCGGGGAGATGATCAAGCAGTCCGAGGAGTTCATTCGCCACTTCGGCGACTACCCGAACCTGTACATCAAGGTGCCCATCGGCTGGGACGAGCTGAAAGTCATCCACGAGCTGCACCGCAAGGGGGTGAAGATCAACTGCACCTGCTGCATGAACCTGAACCAGGCCATCATGGCCGCCCAGGCCGGGGCGGATTTCGTGAGCCTGTTCTGGGGCCGCATTCGCGACATTGGCCACAATGCCGGCGACATCGTGTCGCGGGCCCGGGAGATTTTCGACCACTCGGGCGCCGGCAGCGAGATTATCGTCGGCAGCATCCGCCACATAGTGGACGTCAACGAGGCCTTCGAGGCCGGGGCTCACATCGTGACCGTGCCGCCAAGGTTCTTCAAGGACTACTGCAAGCACCCGCAGACCGACGGGGCGGTCAACCAGTTTGTCAGCGAGTTCGCGGCCTGGCTCAAGTAGGGCCTGTTGTCCGGGCGGCTGCAAGACCGGCCAGACGATCGGAAGGGTAAGCGTGGGCGAATTACTACTGGCGCTGCGACGCTGCTGGAAGAACTTCTGGCACCGGCTCGAGGTGGCTTCGGTTCGCCGCCGGCTGAAGGCTTGCGGGCCGGGGCTGCATCTGCAGACGGGAGTTCAGTTCGCCGGCCTCGACCGGATCAGTTTGGGCGACAATGTCGGATTCAGCCGGGGCTGCCGGGTGCTGGCCCAGGGGGCCTCGTCCCGCATCACTGTCGGGGCCAGGGTCAACGTCAACTACAATGTTTTCGTCTGTGCCGGTGACGGCGAGAGCATTGAAATCGGGGACAACGTCCTGATCGGGCCGAACGTGGTCATCCGGGCAGGGGACCACATCTTTGACGATCCGGACAAGCCCATCAACACCCAGGGCCACGCTTCGGGCAACATCGTCATCGGCAGCGACGTCTGGATTGCCGCCAATGTGGTGGTCACCGCCGGGGTGACCATCGGCGATCACGCGGTCGTCGCCGCCGGGGCCGTGGTGGTCGAAGACGTGGCGCCCTACGCCGTGGTCGGCGGGGTGCCGGCCAGGGAAATCGGGTCGCGGCTGAGACGGTGACCGATCAGAGGTGCGATGCGCATGGGCCAAGAGCAGGGCAACAGACGGGTCAAGATCTTCCTGACCCTGCCGCGCTGCGGGACCCACTTCATCTGGTCGCGGCTGGTGCAGTCCGGAAGTCACCAACTGATCTACGATGCCGACCGTATCCCCGCCCTGACCGTGTTGAGTCGTCATTGCGACGAGAAGTTGAACTTTCTCTGCCCGCCGCCGGAGAATCCGAACTACAATTTCCAGTACAACTCGCTGGCCGACCTCCACGAGCCGCTGACCGCCGCCGAGCACCTGGACCGGCTTGCCGCCGGATACGGCGAACCGGCGGGCGGTCTGAACCTGTTTCGCAGAATCATGGCCCTGCAGGACGCCGGCCGGCGCAGCCTGTTCGCGGTCAACCGATTCTGTTACACCATACGTTACGATTTTCTGTTCAAACAGTTTCAGTACACGATCGAACACGCGATCGAGGCACTGCAACTGTTGCACGAGTGGGTCCACGCCGTGGAGCCCGAAGCGCTGTTTGTCCTGGTCATCCGCAAGGCGCCCGAGTGGATTGCCTCGCAGTTCGCCATGTACGGCCCGCAGGCGGAAGATATGATCGCCAGACGGCTGAAGGACCTTCCGCCGTTGCTGGAGGCCGTCAGGCGACTCGGCCTGCCGGTCTACCTGATGGGCGAGGTCATTGCCGCCTTCAAGCATAAGGACTACGACCTTTCGCGGGGCGTGCTGCCGATCTCCGGCGGCGAGCTGGACTCGATCGCCGGCTCGGTCGACGAGCACCTGGCGAACATTCACCTGCCAGGCGTGTCGGTGAGACGGTTTCGTCTTGGCCGGTTCATTCAGTACCTGGGCGAGCGCGATCCGATCAATCGCACGTCGCTGGTTCGGTCCATCGGGGCCTGGCCGCAGAACTACGCCGGCTTTCTGCCTCTGCTGGGCCGCAGAATCCGAGCCGACTACCAGGGGCTGGTCCTGAACAACGCCCGCATCCAGCAACCGGAGAGGTGAGAGGCGGCGATGCATAAGCTGGCCATTATCGTACCAACTCGAAATCGTCCTCGTCTGCTGGGCGTTCTCCTGGACAGTCTCGAGGCACAGACGCGGCGGCCACACCAGGTCATTGTCGTCGACGGCGGCAACGAGCCGCTCGAGGGGGCGCTCGGCGACCGGCCCGGGCTGAAGGTCAGCTATGTCCGCGTCTTTCCGCCCTCGCTGACCAGGCAGCGAAATGCCGGGCTGCGCTCTTTGCGAGACGACATGACCCTGGTCGGCTATCTGGACGACGACATTGTCGTGGAGCCGGAGGCCATCGAGAATCTGCTGCGATTCTGGGAAAGCAGCGCCCCGGATGTTGGCGGCACGTCACTGAACATCACCAACACCGAACTCCGCCCGCCTTCGCTGGCGGACCGCCTGTTCTTCCTGAACAGTCGCCGGCCGGGCGTCGTGCTTCGCTCCGGATACACGACCTCGGTCCAGCCGACCGAGAAGGCCAACCCGTCCGAGTGGCTTTGCGGCGGGGCGACCGTCTGGCGGCGGGAGATCGTTGACGAGTTGGATTACGACGAATGGTTCGCCGGGGCGGCCAACTACGAAGACGCCGACTTCAGTTACCGGGCCGGCAAGAAGTACAAGCTCTACGTGCTGGGCGAGGCACGGGTCGAGCATAACCCGCCGCCATTCGATCCGAAAAAAATGCGGCACTTCGGCGAGATGCACGTGACCTACCGCTGGTACTTCGTCCGCAAGCACTTCGGGCGAACGTTCCCACTGTTTTACTGGGCGACGCTCGGGGCCATGGGCACGTGCTTCGTCTCGTCCCTGATCCGTTGGAAGAGGGCGCCCTTTTACAGCGGCCTCGGCACGGTGATCGGCCTGGCCAAGGTGCTGACCGGCCGGGCCCGGGGAATTAACAAAGACTTTCGCAAGGATGAATCGCACAGTGCGACTCTGTCCGAATGATGGTTGTCCAGCGCGTCGTGTCGGAGAAAGGCTTCTGTCGTGAAGGTAGCTCTGGTTTACTTGAACAACGAGCGCAACGTCGGTCGCGGCGCGGCCTACATCGCAGGCGCTATTCTGCGGGCAGGCCACAGCCTGGCATTCTTCGACACCTACTACTATTCGCTGGAGTCGGTCGCCCGGCGCATCGCCGCCGGAGAATTCCACTGCCTGATGGTCTCCAGCATGACCATGCTCTTTCCCGATGCGGTCCGCCTGATTCGCCTGGTCAAGAAACGGTCCGACATCCCGGTCCTGGTGGGCGGCATTCACGCGACCATCCTGGGAGGCCAACTGCTCGACGAGGTCCCCGAGATCGACTATCTCTGTGTCGGCGAAGGCGAATCCGCGGTCGTGGAGTTCCTCGACCGCCTCGGCTCCGACTCGCTCCATGAGGTGGCCAACCTGGCCTATCGCCGCGACGGCCGGGTGGCCGTCAACCCGGTCCGGCCGGCCGAGGATCTGTCGCGCCTGCCGAGGTTCCCGTGGCACCTGTTCTCGCGCGACGCGATCGTCCAGGCCGACTCCGGCTTCGTCTTTGTCACCGCAACGCGCGGCTGTCCCTACAACTGCACCTACTGCGCCAACGGAGTCTACCTGAGGTATTACGGCAAGGGGTACCTGCGCTTTCAACCCGGCGAGCCGGTGATTGAGGAAATGCTGCGCCTCAGGCGGGCCTACCATCCCAAGTTGTTCTATTTCGGCGACGAGATGATCCTCTCGGACGCCGAGCGAGCGATCGAGTTGTTCCGGGCCGTCCGCGACCGGGTGGGTGTTCCCTACGGGTGCATGGCCCGGGTGGAACACATAAACCGGGACATCGTTCGCCGCATGGCCGACAGCGGCTGCCGTTACGTAGCCATGGGCGTCGAGTGTGGCGACGAGGAGTTTCGTCGAAAGCACCTGCGTCGCACGATGAGCAACGAGCAGCTCCAACAGGCCTTCGCCCTGGTCAGAGAAGCGGGCATTTTCGTCACCTCGTTCAACATGATCGGCTTCCCGTTTCCCAACGACGACGGGCTGACCGAGGCCACCATCCGGCTGAACGAGAAGCTGAAGCCCGACTACGCCCAGGTCTCGATCTTCTACCCCTTCCCGGGAACGGACCTCCACCAGCACTGTGTCGAACGGGACCTGATCGATCCCAGGAAATTGGCTGCAACAACCGACTACCATAAGGATTCGGTCCTCAGGGGGGTCTCGGTGCACGACCGGGTCAAGCGGATCAGGGCCCACCTCAATCCGCACGGGTTCCGCTTCGAGATCGGGACCCCGGCCTCTGCGCCGCCGCCGCCGGGCGGTGGCCCCGCTGCGTCGAAGCCTGCGCGGCAAAGCGTCCTGATGCTGGCGCCGGGCGGGCCCGAGCAGCAGGCCGAGGCCCTTGCCGGGGCGCGTGCGCTGGTCGAGTCCGGTCGCGAGGTCGACCTGGTTACCGGCTTTGATGCCGCCGAAGAAACCCACTGCATCCGCGAGGGCGTCGACGTGCATTGCTACGACTGTGCGGCAAAGGGATGGGTACCCCGCCACCCGGTCGTGATCCATCTGTTGAGTTACATTCCGCCGAGCCACATTCGGCTGAGGAACTTCTTTGCTCGCATCCTGGGCGCGGCCGAACGTCTGTTCTTCCAGCGGCGGGCGGGCCAGGCCCTCATCGTCAGCAGGCTGCAACCACTTGCCGCTGATGTCGTTCACGTCCGCGGCTGCGAGGCCCTGAGAGTCGGTGCTACACTGGCCGGCCAGTGGGGCGCCCGCCTTGTCTACGAGCCGCTGTCCGGCTCCGGTGGCACAAAGGGCCTCAACTACGAGATCGACCTTGTTCTGCAAAGCAGGCAGAGGTCTGCCGAACAGTTGCCGACAGCTTACGCAGATCTGGATTCCGGTGCTGATAAGCCGTAGCTATAGCCTGAACATTGTCCGAGGGACAAGAGGCCCGAGATGCACGTCTTGGTCATTCCATCCTGGTACCCGTCGCACGAGTATCCGACCAACGGGATATTCTTCCGCCGGCAGGCCCACGGATTACGTGGCCGTGGCATGCAGGTCGGCGTGGTGGCCCCGGTTCAATTTGCCGCCCTGCACCTGGCCGGCGAACTTCGTCACTCACGACGACTGTCAGTCGAAGATGATGACGGCATACCGACCTATGGCAGTTACACCTGCGGCTGGTTTCCGCTGCTGGAGCGGGCCAACAACCGCCTTTGGCTCAGGCGCGGTCGGCGATTGGTCAGTCGCTACATGGCCGAACATGGTCGACCCGATGTCATTCACGCCCAGGTCGCCACGCAGGCCGGTCTGCTGGCCGTGTGGGTGAAGCAGCGCTTCGACATTCCATACGTGCTGAGCGAACACACCTCCCTGTACCTCGAGCATCGCATCGCCGCCTGGCGATTGCCCGGTCTGCGCGAGGCCTTTGCCGGGGCGGCGGCCCGGACCGTGGTCAGCCCCCAACTGGGAGAAGCCGTCGAGCGGTATCTGGGCCGGGCGGCGCAACCGTGGATCTGGGTCCCCAATCTGGTCGACAGGCGGTTCTACGAGTCGGCCCTCGCGTCTGGTCGCAACCGGGCGGGCGCCTTCACCTTTCTTCACGTCGCCTCGCTCGATCCGATCAAGAGGCAGGAGGATCTGCTTCGTGCTTTTGGGCGGCAGTTCAAGGGAGCGGCTTCGGTTCAACTTCGCATCGGAGGCGATGGCCCGATGGGCAGCCGGCTCCGCCGCCTGACAGACAGCCTGGGCATCGGGGGCCAGGTGCGATTTCTCGGGCCGCTGTCGCGGGACGATGTGCTTGAAGAGATGCGCCGCTGCGATATCTTTGTGCTGTCCAGCGGCTTCGAGACGTTCAGCATCGTACTGGCCGAAGCCCTGGCTTGTGGAAAGCCTGTAATTTCGACTGCCTGTGGCGGGCCGCAGTGCATCGTGA
The DNA here is from genome assembly GCA_011682595.1 of Anaerolineaceae bacterium. The sequence continues at coordinate 1,789 of JAACEH010000036.1, read as the reverse complement.
CCGAGACCAATGGCATCCTCGTTCCGGTGGGCGACCCGGACATGCTGGGCCAGGCCATGAATCGGATGCGGCAGTCTCGCCTCGACTATGACGACCAGGCGATTCGCGAGGACTGCATCCGACGGTTCGGCGAAGCATCGGTTCTTGACCGGCTTGCTGAACTGCTGCATGATGCTGCGGCAGGCAGCAAGGGTCAGACGTAACTTTCAGCCGAGGACTGTTCGGAGAATCGAATGTGCGGGCTTGCGGGAATTCTCGGGTCGATCTCCGCCGACCAGGCAGTGTCGCTCGGCGCGACGTTGCTGGACGTTCTGCAGCACCGCGGGCCCGATGATCTCGGGTGGCTCCAATTGGCCGGCCAGGGCGTCAACCGCGGTCGGGGGCCGGTCAACGCCGTTGCTTGTCGGGCCTTGCTGATTCACCGGCGGCTTTCGATCCTGGACCTGAGCGAGGCCGGAAGCCAGCCCATGAGCACCCCCGACGGCCGGTATCACCTGGTCTTCAACGGCGAGATCTACAATTACCTCGAGCTGCGACAACAATTGGAGCAACAGGGCTGCACCTTCCGGTCGCATGGTGATGCCGAAGTGTTGCTCCAGGCAATCGCCCGCTGGGGCCCCGAGGCTCTGAACCGCCTGGTCGGCATGTTCGCCTTTGCCGTCCTGGATACTCAACGGCGGCGCGTGCTGCTGGCCCGGGACGCCTTCGGCATCAAGCCTCTCTTTTGGTGCCGCTGGCAGGGCGGGCTGGCCTTCGCCTCCGAAATCAAGGCCCTGCTGGAATTGCCCGGTGTGACCCGCTGCGTGAACCCGCAACCGTTGTACGACTATCTCCGCTACGGCTACACCGACCACGGGCCGGCCACGCTCTTTGCGGGAATCCATAATCTGCCGCCGGCCCACTACATGGAAATCTCGCTGGACGACCTCCAGCCGCAAGAACCGCAGCGCTTCTGGCAACTCGACCTGGACCGGCAGTCGGACTTGTCCTTTGACGAGGCGGCCGCCGAGCTTCGCCGGCTGTTTATCGACAGCGTTCGGCTGCACCTGCGGAGCGACGTGCCTGTGGGGGCGGCCCTGTCCGGCGGCATCGACTCGTCGGCCATTGTCATGGCCATGCGCGAGCTGCAGGGCCGCCGCCTGGAACTGCACACCTTCAGCTACATTGCCGACGACGAGTCGCTCAGCGAGCAGAAGTGGATTGACCTGGTCGGCCGGGAATCTCAGGCCGTCGTGCACAAGGTGCAACCGACCAGCAGTGAGATGGTTGCCGACCTGGACCGCTTGATCTCCGTGCAGGACGAGCCGTTTGGCAGCGCAAGCATCTATGCCCAGTACCGGGTCTTTCGTCTGGCCGGTGAAGTGGGGATCAAAGTCATGCTTGACGGTCAGGGGGCGGACGAGTTGCTGGCCGGATATCGTTATTTCCTGGCCGTGCGGTTGGTTTCGCTGTTGCGGCGAGGCCGCCTGGTTCGGGCCGGCCGGTTTCTGCAGCGGGCCTCGCGGCTGCCCGGAGTCTCGAGCGCACGGCTCATGATGAATGCCGCCGGCATGGCCCTGCCCGGCGGCATGCAGGCCTTTGGGCGACGCTGCGTGGGCCAGGAACTGATGCCCGATTGGCTGAACGCCTCGTGGTTTGCCGATCACGGAGCCCGGCCACGATCGTTCTGGCAGGAACTCCCGCGACAAGACCTGAGGCAGCACCTGTTGCAGAGCCTGACCCAGACCAGCCTGCCGGGGCTGCTGAGATACGAAGACCGTAACGCGATGGCCTACTCCATCGAAAGCCG
>JAACEH010000293.1 GCA_011682595.1 Anaerolineaceae bacterium | reverse complement strand
CACGGAACATGCGTCGCCAGCGACGCATGCCACCCCCGTCGGGCCTGTTGACCAGATCTACTTGACTTTACCTACAATCTTGACGTGCACCCGTCGGGCCATTCCCGCCAGTTCCGCCCTTGCGGCCAGGGACCTCACCAGGAGCCCGGAGACCCTGGCGAGGGGATCTTTCTGACAAACGCTTGTCCTTGAGGGGCAGTTTTTCGTACAATAGACAAAGCCGGTCCAAGGGGTGTGTTGCCCACCCCAGTTGAAAGCCAACTCAGGCGCCGGACCCCGGAAGCGAAAGTTTCGGCGATCTACAAGCCCCGGCGGTGACCCTGTCGCCATTTCACACGGCTCCAGGCTCGACCGGCAACACGGTAAACCACCTCTGGCCTGACGCCGACAGCAGGTTGGGAAAAGTTCGAGATTCACCGATGGCGAATCTGACGGTCATTCAAGGTAACGATCGCGGCAAGGTCTATGATCTGCGCGGATCGCACATTGTGCTCGGGCGGGACCCGCATTGCGAGGTCTCGCTCAGCGACCACAGCGTCTCGCGCCGCCACGCCGAGCTGCGGGTCGACCAGGGCAAATTCCACCTGATCGAACGGCACCTTCGTCAACGGCGAGCGGATCGACGAGGCGGTCGTGCGGCCGGGCGACCAGCTTCGCCTCGGGGCGGTCATCATGACCCTGGGACGCGTGGTGACCGGGGCCCGCCTGGCCGCCGGAGGACCGGTCTACATCGACGACGAAGGCAACGTCGTGGACGCCGCCATCCAGGCCACCGCCCGCAGCGAGTTCGACCCCACGCTGGTGCTGGCCGAATCCGAGGACGAGGCCAGCGCCCGCCGGGCCGCCGAGAACCTGAAGGTCCTCTTCCAGTTCTCCTCGGCTCTCGGGGCCATCCTCAGCACGCAAGAACTCTGCGAGACCATCATGGACATGGTCTTCGAGGTCGTTGACGCCGACCGGGCCTTTATCCTCCTGCTGAGCGACGACTCCGGCAACATCACGCCGCGGGCGGTGCGCTACCGCGACGACCTGGTAGACGAAATCGAAGCCGAACGAACCGGCGAGAAGACCAACGGCCAGGCGCCGGCCAAGCAGCCGATCCTGGTCTCCCGAACCATCGTCAACTATTGCCTGGACCACGGCGAAGGGGTGCTCTCGACCAACGCCATGCAGGACCAGCGGTTCGAGGAAGGCGATTCGGTCCAGGACCTCGGCATCCGCAGCGCCATCTGCGTGCCCATCAAGGCCCGCGACCGCACCCTGGGCGTCATTCACGTCGACACCCAACTCCAGGAACGGCCCTTTACGGAGGTCGACCTGCGGATGATGACCAGCGTCGGATACCTGACCGGCCTGGCCCTGGAGAACACGCAACTGGTCGAGTCGGCCCTGCGCAACGAGCGCCTGGCCGCCGTCGGCGAAGCCGTGGCCAGCCTCTCGCACTACATCAAGAACATCCTGCAGGGCCTTCAGGGGGGAGCCAGCGTCATCGAGTCGGGCCTGAAAACCGACCAGTTGCAGCGCATCGGCCGCGGCTGGGAGATCGTCCGCCGCAACCAGGGACGCATCCAGGACCTGGTGCTCGACATGCTGCACTACAGCCGCAAACGTGAGCCCAACCGCCGGCAGCAGAGCGTCAACGCCATACTGCGGGAGGTCATCGAACTGGTCGCCCCGCAGGCCGCCGAGAAACAGATCGAGCTGGCCGGCCAACTGGACCCCGAGTTGCCGGAAATCTGGATCGATCCGTCCGGCATCCACCACGCCTGCCTGAACATCGTGGTCAACGCCGTCGAGGCCGTCGAGCCGCGCACCGGCAAGGTCACCGTCTCGACGGCCGTCGAAACGGTCCAGGGCGACCGCCGCAGCCGGAAAGAGCAATTCTACATAATCACCATCGCCGACAACGGCTGCGGAATACCCGAGGCCGAACTGGGACAGATCTTCCGGGCCTTCCATTCGACCAAGGGCCACCAGGGCACCGGCCTGGGGCTGGCCGTCTCGCAGAAAATCATCCACGAGCACGGCGGAACCATCGAGGTCGAAAGCCACGTCGACGCCGGCACCACTTTCACCATCCGCCTGCCGATCGTCGAGCCGCCGAAGGCCCAGGCGCAACCCGAAGAACCCGCCGAAGAAGACGATTCCGAAAAGACCCGCCTGGAGTGAACCTCTCATTGCCGCAATTCCCGCGGGCGTGTATCATGCCCGGTGTCATGGCCGAGGAGTCTGTGGGCAATCTCGAACTCAGGGCGACCTCCGCCGGCACGGTTGTCGCCGTCAAGGTAGTGCCCGGCGCGTCGCGCGACCGGGTGGTCGGCGTGCTGGGCACCCGGCTCAAAGTCACCGTCAGCCGGCCGGCGGAAAAGGGCGCCGCCAACAAGGCCGTGGCCGCCCTGCTGGCCCGGGCCCTGGGGGTCAAAGCCCGCCACGTTGAGCTGCTCAGTGGCCGGAGCAACCCGGAAAAGTCGTTTCTCGTTCGCACGCTGACGCCCCGGGAAATCCGCCGCCGATTGGCCAAGTGATGAACGAAGCCGACCATCACAACTTTGAGACCCTGGTGGTGGCGAAGCGGCCGCTGGTCCCCGGCGGCATGAAGGAGATGTTGCGCCTGGCCTGGCCGGTCGCGGCGGCCTTCATGACCAACGTGGCCATGGGCTTCGCCGACACGATCATGGTCGCCCGGGTCGGCCCCGGGGCCGTCGGGGCCGTGACCACCTCGGCCCTTCTGTTTCATGCCCTGACGGCCTTTTGCGGAGGGCTGATCGGGGCCGTGGTCACCTTCACCAGCCAGAGCCACAGCCGCGGCGACGATCAGGACGGGGCACGCTACGCCTGGCAAGGCATCTACCTGGGCCTGGCTTTCGGGGTGGCGGGCCTGGCCCTGTTGCCCCTGGTGGCCCGATTTTTCGCCGGCCACGGCGAGTCCGTCGAGGGCATGGAGATCGCCTACACGAGCTATCGCCTGCCCTCGATGCTCTTCATGATGACCTGCTGGTCGTTGCGAAGTTTCTTCCAGGGGCTGGGCCGCACGAAACTCATCCTGGCCATCGCCCTGGCGGCCAACGCCTTGAACGTCCTGATGAACTACCTGCTGATTTTCGGCGTCGGCCCGTTTCCCCAGATGGGCGTGGCCGGTGCGGGACTGGCCACCACGCTGTCGAACGTTGTCGCCCTGGGGCTTTTCGCCATACCGTTCCTGTTTGGCCGCGCCGCCCGCGAGAACCGCACCCGCCGCTCGGCGGCCTTCAGTTGGCCGCGACTGGTCGGCCTGCTGCGCATCGGCATACCGACCTCCTGGCAATGGTCGCTCGACGTTCTGGCCTGGGGCATCTGGCACACCTGGCTGGTCGGCCGCCTGGGCACGGCCGCCCTGGACGCCAACGGGATTGTCATGGAGATCGGGGCCATGGCCTGGTTCCCGATGATCGGCGTCGGCCATGCCGCCTGCACGCTGACCGGCTTCTACCTGGCCCGCCGCCAGGTGGCCCGGGCCCGCCGGGCGGCCCGTAGCGCCATGGGCCTGACGACACTTTACATGAGCCTGATCTCGGTGGCCATGTTCTTCTTCGCCGAAGACCTGATGCACCTTTTCCTGATGCTCCAGAAGGGCCAGGCCACCCGGACCATGAGCGAGGTCGTTGCCCTGGGGGCGACCGCCCTGCGCATTGCCGCCATATGGCAGATCTTCGACGGCATCTGCATCGCACTGATGGGCGCCCTGCGCGGCGGCGGCGACACGCTGTGGCCCGCCGTGGCACAACTGATGCTGACCTGGGGTTTCTTTCTGCCGCTGGCCTGGCTGCTCTGCTTCGGCCTGAATCTCGGCATGCCCGGCGCCTGGTGGGCCGGCGTCGCCCAACTTGGCCTGCTGGCGGCCGTGGTCACCTACCGCTACCGCGGAAAGGCCTGGACCCGCAAGAACATCTTCCGCGACCGAACGGACATGGCCTGAGATTTGACGCCAGGCCGACGGCGGGGGCCGGAGACCAAGACGGACTACCTTGTGTAGCGCCGCGCCAGGGCGACGACGAAGCAGGCCGTCAGGAACAAGCCCAAGAGGCCCTCAGCAACAGCCGCCGTGCGAGCCCACGAAACGGGTCGCCAGTCTCCATGGCCGTTACAAGGCCCCTGCGCCGTTGGTGTCCCGCGGCAGTGCCGCAGGGTGGGTGAACCTGCCGGCTCACCCGCGCGGACAACTGGCGGTGTCCATGCTCTCACTTCGTGTCGGGAAATGTTCTTTGGATGGCCCGGGCCACGGCTCGGGCGAGCAACTTCGAGCCCGCCTCGGTCATGTGCACGCCGTCCTGGCAGATGCAGACTTCCGGCCCGGCCTCGGCGACCACCGCGTACAAGTCGTTGACGGGAATGCCGGCCTCGGCCATGACGCGAGCGGCCACGGCGTTTCGTTCCAGCACGTCGCGGTTGTAGCGGCGGAACTCGCTGTGCGTGGCCAAGTGGCGACCGTCGAGGATGGGCGTCGTGGTGGCCCAGACCAGCCGGCGGCCGCTCGCCCGGAGGCGGCCCACGATCTGGTTGAGGTTCTCCCGGTACTCCTCCAGCGGCACCTGGTGCCCCCGGCCGGCGACGGCGAGTTTGGAGTCGTGCAGCCCGCAGTTCAGGTGCACCAGCCGGGCCTCGGCATCGGCGGCAAGGTAATCGTCCAGCCGGGCGACGATGTTGCGGCTGTCCGAGGCGTTGCCCTCGTTGTGAGCGACGGCGAATCGGCCCTCAAGTTCGGCGGCCACAAAGGGCGTGTAATAAACCGAGATCGAATCGCCGATAATCAGCACCTTGTCCAACGTAGCCATCGGTTGCTCCTCAAAATTACTGTAAGGGACTATTGCAATACCCTGACCTGCTGCGGTCGGCCTGCGGGAAGGCGCCAACCTTCCGAACGGCCCGGCCCCCGCCACAATCAGGGACCCTGCTCGGCCAGGCGCTTTTCCAACATCTCGGTCACCGTGCGGGGGTTGGCCTTGCCGCGGCTGGCTTTCATGATGTGGCCCATGATGCGGCCCAGGGCTTTCCGCTTGCCGGCCTTGAAGTCGGCCACCGGGCCCGGGTTGGCGGCAATGGCCTCCTCGATCCAGCGGCCCAGCTCGTCGCTGTCGCTGGTCTGGGCCAGGCCCTCGGCCTCGATGATCTCACCCGCAGTGCGGCCGGAGTCGATCATGCCCCTGAGCACCTTGTCGCCGGACGATTTTGTAATGGCCCCGGACTCGACCGCCTTGACCAGCTCGGCCAGGCGGTCTGGCGGGACGGGAAAATCCTCGTCCCTTTCAATCACCAGGCCGCGCTCGTTCAGTTCGCGCGACAGGCCCTGGGTCACCCAGTTTGCGGCGGCCTTGGCTGCCCCGCTGCCCTCGGCGACCGCTTCGTAGTAACGGGCCATCTCGGCCGTCGCCGTCACCGCTCCGGCGTCGTAGTCGCTCAGTCCCAACTCGTTGACGAAACGATTCTTCTTGGCCAGCGGCAACTCGGGCAGCTCCCGGCGAAGCTGGTCGACCCATTCCGGCTCAGGCTCGACGACCACCAGGTCGGGCTCCGGGAAGTAGCGGTAATCCTGGGCCTCTTCCTTCTCCCTCTGGATGAAAGTTTCGCCGCTCTCGTCGTTGTAGCCGCGGGTGGTCTTGCCGGCCATCTCGAGCGTGCGATGGGTCTGCTCCCACTCGGCGAGTTGGCGGCGCTGCTCGAAGGCGATGGACCGCTCGACGGCCCGGAAACTGTTCAGGTTCTTCAACTCGACGATCGGCGTGGCCACCCTGCGGCCGCCCCCGGTGATGTGCAGGTTGATGTTCGGCTCGAAGCGCATGTGGCCCATCTGCATGTTGGCCTCGCTGACGCCGAGGTAGGTGACCAGTTGCCGCAGGCCG
>JAACEH010000292.1 GCA_011682595.1 Anaerolineaceae bacterium | reverse complement strand
GCTTGATCGGCGGCAAGTTGCAGCAACAGTTCGGCCTTCGAGAAGTCGTTGCCCTGCCGGCACAATTCCGCCAGGCGCCGCGTCCACACGGGATCGTCGGGATGGGCGGCTATCCCCCGGCGAACCCGCTCGAAATACTCGTCGATCCGCCCGAACACGCGAAGCTGGTCGGGGTGGTTGCTGACCACCCCGCCGCCGACCGGCGTCAGGGCAAGCGACGGTTCCGTGCCCTCCTGGCGGGCGTAAGCAAGCGTCGCCTTGCGCTCCTTAAGATCAATGCGGAATATGCCGGCGTCGGTGGGCACATAGGCCGCCCCGGCCGTCAGAAAACCGCGCCCTGTAACCTGGGCCCCGCCCGGCAGACCAACCAGCAGTCGCCTCTGGCCGTCGGCCACGTCGTACCCGTACAGCGACCGCCCGCTGGAGACCAGCAGCATCCCTTGGGCGACGCCGAGCCGCTGGCCGGGCTGCATTTCGACGCCCTTCCACAGGTCGCGCCCCGTGGCGGTGTCGAAGCACCGCAACTGCGTCTGGAACTGCGGGCTGGAGATGTCGCTTACCAGCAATCGGCTCCCGACCACGATCGGGGCGTCGCCCAGTCCGCTGGGCCACGAAGCGGGTATAAGGCCCATGCGATTCGGGGCCGACGGGCGGGCGAACTTCCGCACCCAGACCAGGTCGGCCGTAGCCAGGTCGATGGCCGCCAGGGTGCCCACGGCGCTTTCCACGTAGAGCCGCCGGCCGTCGGTCGTCGGAACCATGCGCTTGGTGGCGTCGCCCCCCTGCGGCAGCGATGCAACGGCGCCGCTGCCGATGAACCGCTGCCAGAGCAAGCGGCCGTTGGAGGCCTCGAAACACATCACGAAGCAGTTGACCAGGATCTGCCGGTGTTGTTTGTGAACCGCGCCGACGAACACCCGGCCGCCGTAGACCAACGGCGAACCGGCCGGCTCCAGCCCGAGGCGGTCGGCCGGATCATCAGCGGGCTGAAGGTCCGCGCCGGGCGAAGCCTGCCCCGTTTCGGGGTCGCTCGGCATGGGCAGCGAACCATCCCACGACCAGATTTCCTGCCCCGTCTCTTCCGACAGGACGACCAGCTTCTTTCGCTCGGTCCGCATCAGGTAGCCGGGGCGTCTGGCTTGCAGGCGCCCGAAGGGTCGCTGGTCCACAGATCGGTACCAGGAGGCCACCGTGGCCACCTTGCCGTCTGCGGCCGAGGGCCACGAGGTCATGACGTTCATGAGCCCCTCCGGCGAAAGGGACAGTTGCCAGAGGCGGTCGCCGCTCAGGCGGTCGTAGGCCACCAGGCGGCTGCCTCGCCCGGCGATGAAACTACGCTCCGTGACCAGCACCGGCCCTTCGGTCCAACCGGCAGAGACCTTTCGCTCCTGTTTCTCAAGAAGCTGTTTGCGGGCCGGGAGGACGCCGCTCGCCCAGGTCGAAGCGCCGAGTGAGTCCGTGCCGCCCATCACCAACAGGCCCTCGAAGGTCGGCTCCGAGTCGGCCAGACGGTTTCGCGTAAACGCCCCCCCGACGTTGAGCCACAGCGGCTCGATCTCGGGCCGACGCTTCGACAGCTTCTCAACGAAAGCGATCGCCTCGACGTCCGAACCGAGCAGGGGAACCGGCTTGCCGCGACCCAACTTCTTCAGCCGCTCGAGGGCCTCCGCGACGCTCGGCCGGTCGCCCACCTCCACAGCCGAAATGGCAAGGACCAGCAGTGCCGTCCGCCGCCGTTCGGCCGTCAGGCCGGGGTCGGCCAACAGGGCCCGCACCAACTCGACCGTGCGGCGAAATCGCCCGTTCTCGAAGGCCAGCCCGTAGAGCTGCCCTGCGGCCCGCCGCGCCGCGGGTGTGCCGGGGAAACTGCGGACCACCCGCACATAGCCGTCCGCCCCGCCCGCACGGTGGGCCAGGTCCAGGGCGGCTTCGGCGTGCGGGCCAACAAAGTCCGCCCACTTCTTGCGCATCTCGGCGGGAAAACCGTACACCATGTCGCCGAGCGACTGGTGCACCCCGCGGCCCGTCTCCCGGATAACCACCTCCGGACCCATCTTGTGCAATTGCTCGAGCAGGTAAAGCACACGGTCCGAGTCGCCACCGGTCAGTGCCCGGCGAATCTGATTGAGCAAGGGCCCGGCCCGGCCCGACTCGGCGATCGTCGAGTCGCTGTCGTTGGGTTGTGAGTCCGCGACAAAGGTTCCTTCGCCATCAACAAGCAGGTCGACGTCGCCCCGGGCAGGCGACCAGGCCGGCCCGGCGACCAGGCAGAAGCCGAACCCTGCAACCGCGCAGGCCAATAACACGGCCCGGGCTGTCGATCCTTTCGGCCTGTTGCAGAAGGCCATTGGCGAACCTTTCCTCGTGTTGTGAGGCCCGGTCAATTCCCCTGCCCTGCCTTGTCGACTTCGCTGCGGACGTAGGCGGCGCGGTCCAGCGTGGACAGGGCGCCGGTCATCTTGGCGATCATCCGCTTCAACTCCGCGCTCAGCACCTCGTTGGCCGTCTCGATGTGCACCTCCTGGTAAAGACCCAGGGCGGGATAGACGGCGGACTTACCCTCGCCGGACGGGCCGACGATGATGCGCAACTTCAGGCGCCGCGGCGACGAGGCCGAGCCGCCGTTGCTGAAGGCCAGTGTCCAGCGGCCGTCGCTGTTGCGGGTAATCCTGCCGGGTGCCGGCCGGCCGCTCTCGCCCCGGCTGTTAGTATAGGCCGCCAGTTCCGGGAAGACTTCCGCCACCCGGACAATCTCCCTGTCGATGTCCGAGACCAGCCACCCGGCGGCCCGGACGGCGATGGACCGCGCCGCCTCGACGCTGAGCGACGTCGCCTCCAGGTTAACCAGCCGATCAAATGTTTCGCGGGCCGCCCTTTGCTCGCCCTTGGCCAGGTGTATCCGAATCATCAGCACCAGGGCGTCGTCCACCAGGGGCGAATCGTTGTAGCGACCGGTCAGGCGGATCAGTTCCAGCAG
>JAACEH010000291.1 GCA_011682595.1 Anaerolineaceae bacterium | reverse complement strand
CTGTCGAAGGCCCTGGCCGAGTTCATGTTCGGCAGCGAGGACGCCCTGGTCCAGATGGACATGAGCGAGTACATGGAGAAGCACAACGTGAGCCGCCTGATCGGCGCCCCGCCGGGATACGTCGGCTACGAGGAGGGCGGCCAACTGACCGAGCGCATCCGCCGCCGGCCCTACGCGGTGATCCTCATGGACGAGATCGAGAAGGCCCACGGCGACGTCCACAACATGCTGCTGCAGATCATGGAAGAAGGTCGGCTGACGGATTCGTTCGGCCGCAAGATCGACTTCCGCAACTCGATCCTGATTCTGACCAGCAACCTGGGGGCCAAGATCATCATGAACAAGGCGGGTATGGGTTTCCGCCAGAGGGGCGAGAAGGCCGACTACGAGACGATGAAAGAGAGCCTGATGAAGGAAGTCGAGCGGCACTTTCGCCCCGAGTTCCTGAACCGGCTGGACGACATGGACGACACGATCATGTTCCGCAGCCTGACCCGCGAGGACATGTGCGAGATCGTCGACCTGGAGCTGGCCAAGATTCGGTCGCGTCTCAACGAGAAGAACCTGCAACTGCTGATCGACGACCAGGCCAAGCAGCTCCTGGTCGACAAGGGGTTCAACCCCGATTTCGGCGCCCGGCCGCTGCGGCGCACGGTCGAAAACCTGATCGAAGACCACCTGAGCGAAGAGCTGTTGCGCGGCTCGTACAAGGGCAAGGACACCATCAAGGTCACCGTCAAGGACGAGCATCTGTACTTCGAGGCCTCCACCCGGGGCCACGACGCCGACCAGCCGGTCTCGGCTCACAACGGAGCGACGTAGTTTTCCGCGTGGGTGAAGCGGCCGGTTCACCCACCCTGCGGATTCATTCCCTGGCGTGGGTGGCATGCGTTGCTTGCGACGCATGGTCCGGAATTCCACGACATGAGTTCTCCAAGCAGCCCATGCCACCCCGGAAACGTGGCTGGGTGCCACGGTCTGGCCGAAGGTCAGGCCGTGATTATCTTCCGACCGCTCGTCATGGCCTGGCTGCGCCAGACCATGGCGCCCGGCCGGCCCGAAGCTCGGAGCTGTGCCGAGGCGATATCTCCGCACGATATCTCTGCAGCCTTGACGGCGGCGCGTTGCGGCGACTACAATGTCGGGCACGTATGAAGTCGGATGATGTTGATGTCTGTCGGGCCAGAGTTCCGGAGCCGCGTGAGTATGCCCCACCCTCGCCACATCTCGATGGTCGAACACGTGGGCATGAAGGTCCGCAGCGTGGTCGACGAGTTCGGCCAGTTCGGCGTTTTCTCCGGACGGGTGTTCGGTTGGATTTTCAAGAGCTTTACGCGCTGGCGTCTGCTGGCCCCGCAACTATACGAGGTGGGGGTGCGCAGCCTGCCGGTTATCGCCCTGACCGGTCTTTTCGTCGGCATGGTGCTGGCCGTGCAGATCTACTACCAGCTTCGCGACCTGGGGGCCAAGAGCTACGCCGGTTTGCTGATCAACCTCAGCGTGATCAAGGAGCTGGGGCCCGTGCTGGCCGGGGTGATGCTCAGCGGCCGCGTCGGCGGGGCCCTGGCCGCGGAGCTCGGCACCATGAAAGTCACCGAGCAGGTCGACGCCCTGGTCTCTCTGGCCGCCGATCCGGTCCGCTACCTGGTCGTGCCGCGGCTGCTGGCCTGTCTGCTGCTGATACCGTTCCTCACTATCTACTGCGATTTCCTGGGTGTCATCGGCGGCTACATCATGGTCGTCAATGTCTACGGCGGGTCGAGCCACGACTACTGGTTCTACAGCGCCCAGGGCATCGAGAACTGGGACATCCTGGTGGGGGTGATCAAGAGCATCTTCTTCGGCGGAGCAATCGCCCTGATCAGTTGCTACAAGGGCTTCCACAGCCGCCCCGGGGCCGAAGGCGTCGGCCGGGCGACCACCGAGGCCTTCGTGCTGAGCTTCGTTGTTATCCTTATCATCGACCTGTTTATGGCCGTCTTCTTCAAGGCCTTCTATGCCGCCGTGTGGGGAACCCCGCCGTCGGTCATTTGATTCGGAGCAGCCTGCCGTGGTCATGACCAGAGACCAGCATCCCGAGTTGTTCCCCCGGCGGATACCGGAGCCGGAGGTCGGCCAGGTGGTCATTCACCTGCAGGGCCTGCACAAGGCCTTCAACGGACAGATCGTCCTGGACGGCATCGACCTGACCTTCAAGCACGGCCAGACCACGGTGGTCATCGGCCGCAGCGGTTGCGGCAAGAGTGTCCTGTTGAAACACATCATCGGCCTCCTGCGGCCCGACGCGGGGCGGGTCATAATTTTCGACCAGGATCTGTCGCAACTCAATCGCCGCCGACTGGAACTCCTGCGAATGCAGTTCGGCATGGTCTTCCAGGGCTCGGCCCTGTTCGACTCGCTGGACGTGAACGACAACGTGGGATTCCTGCTTTACGAGCACTCGAAGCTGAAGGACCGTCAGATACGCGAGATCGTCAGCCAACGTCTGGCCATGGTCGGACTCGAAGCCGCCGAGAACAAGATGCCCGAGGAACTGTCCGGCGGCATGAAAAAGCGCGTGGCCCTGGCCCGGGCCATTGTCGGCGACCCGCATGTAATTCTCTACGACGAGCCGACTACGGGGCTGGACCCGGTGACGGCCGACACGATCAACGACCTGATCATCAAGACGCAGCGCGAACTGCGGACCACCAGCATCGTCGTCACTCACGACATGGCCAGCGCAAACAAGATCGCCGACCGTATCATCATGCTGCACGAGGGGCAGATCATTATCGACGATACGCCCGAAGGCGTCGCCCGCAGCAACGACCTGCGCGTTCAGAGCTTCATTCACGGCGACGCCAGCCTCGGCCGAGGCGACGGCTCGCCGGGAGGACAATCATGACCGAAAAGGGACGTAATACCGCCGTGGGCGTCTTTGTCATCGCCGGCTTCATCCTTCTGGGGGTGATGATTTTCCAGTTCCGCCAGATCTTCACCCTGGCCAAGGGTGGCTACGAGATCAGCGCCCTGGTGGGCAACAGCAGCGGCATCATCCCCGGCAAAGTGGTCCACTACCTGGGCATCGAGGTGGGCCAGGTTTCCGAGGTGAAGCTGACCCGGGACGGTTCGATGGTTCGCGTGACCATGCTCATTGACGACGACGTGGACATCCCCTCCAACGCCCAGTTGCACACCACCATGGGAGGGTTCGGATCAACCTTCCTGGACATCCGCCTGCCGACCAACCTGCTGGGACGAACCGTGCCGCCCGAGCCGCCGGTGAGCAAGGACGACAAGGCTTTGATCCAAGGCATCACCAGCGGCCGCAGGCTGATTCCCAAAACCATGACCGATAAGTTCGAGCAGATGCTGACCAAGTTCGACCGCCTCGACATCCTGCTGGACAACCTGAGCGAGATGACCGAGAAACGCCGCCTGGCCGACGTCCGCGGGGGCAAGAAGTCTCCTAACCTCTCTTCGACTATCGAGCACTTCGACGAAATGCTGGCCAGGGTGGCCGACGATGAGAATGCCCGGAACCTGAAGGCCACCCTGAAGAACCTGGCCGGCCGGACCGCCGAGCTGGAGACGACCATCCAGAAGATCGACAAGACCTTGGACGGGATGACCGAGGTCAAGGACAAGAGCCTCCGCCTGGTCGGCAAACTCTACGACGATGCAGCCTCGCTGGGCGACCTGCTCCGCACTTTCAACTCCCTGGCCAAGGGCATCCAGGAAGGCCAGGGCACCGTCGGCAAGATGCTCAAGAGCGACGAGTTGCACCGCAATCTGAACCTGCTGGTTCTGCAGCTCAATCAGACCTCCCAGGACATCAGCCGCCTGGTTCGGAAGTTCGAGAAGCGCGGCATAACCGGCAAGGACTGACAATCGACGGCCGACCGGGCGGCGGCGATGTTGCTCCTCCGGCCGGCGGACTATTGGCCGGGCGATTGCCCGAAGCCCCGCAACCCGGCGGATCCGATCATGACCACCGACCCCCTGCGAAATGCCATCTTCCTTGTCACCGGCAGCGACCTCATTGCCGAGCAGAAGGACCGCCCCCTGGCTTATTATCTGAAGAACCACATCGACCGCTACGGCGGCCAGGAGCAGTCCAGGTGCGGCATCGTCGTCAGCGACCTGTGGTACATGGCCAATGAACAAA
>JAACEH010000290.1 GCA_011682595.1 Anaerolineaceae bacterium | reverse complement strand
CTGGTTTTCGCCACGCTGCACGCCTCCAGTCCGGCTTCGACGATCGGCCGCATTCTCGATCTCTACCCGGACTACATGCAGGGAGCCGTCCGGCAGAACCTGGCCTTCAACCTGGCGGGGATCGTCTGCCAGATACTTCTGCCCGGTTGCGCCGAGGGTGTCAAGCGCATCCCGGCCATGGAGATTCTCATCGCCACGGGCATGGCCCGCAAGCTGATCCGCGACGCCGAGGACGACAAGCTGGACGAGGTCATCGCCGGCGGGGCGACCCAGGGGATGATCAGTTTCACGACCAGCTTTACGGACTTGGTTGCCGGGGGCTGGATTACGCACAACACGGCCTACGAGTTCGCGCCGAACCAGGACGCCCTGAAGATGGCCCTCAAGGGCATCTCCGTCAAACAGGGGATCATTCGATAGCGTGCGCCGCTCTTGGCCGACAGGAACGAGTAACGGGGGAGTAAGTGTGAGTACATGGCAACGCATTACGCAGCGGGCCTTCTGCGGCGTCTGTTTGGCTGCGACGCCGCTTCTTGTCGCGGGCCAGGCCGCCGCCCAGAGCGATCCCTCGGCCCAGATCTCCCGGGGCCCGGTGGCCGGCATCGTCAAGCTGGTCCTGCTGCTTCTGCTTCTGCTTGTGGCCGCCGTCGCCGGAAACTGGTTGGCCAGGGACGCCACGGGTTTCGAGAACCAGAAAGAGAAGTGGTACGCTGTCTTTGTCGGTGGCGCGGCCCTGGCCCTGCTTCTGGTGCTGGTGATTCCGATTATCTACCTGAGTTTTCCCCTGGCTCTGGCGGCCATCGCCGGACCGGTCGTCTGGTACGGCAAGTGGCGCGACGCCAAGGTGCCGCCGCAGGAGCGGGTCTTCACCCCCCAGCACGTCAAGTACGTCCTGACCCACCTGTTCAGCCACGAGCAAGAGGGCGAGATTGCCGCCGAGCGGGCCGTACACCTCAGTTCGCTCCAGCACATCAGCGAGCAGTACGGACTCCTGTACATGAACACCAACGATTTTCCGATTCGCATCTCGCCCGAGAGCGATCAGGAGAGGGCCTGTTTCGAGAAGGCCGAGGCCGTAATGAGCGCCGCCATCGAGCGGCAGGCCGGGGCCTTCTACCTCGTTCCCCACGGGCAAGAGATGCTGCTTCGCCTGAGAGTCGGCGACGCCATTCGCGACGGCGGCAAGGTCGGTAGAAAAGTCGGCGAAGGCATGATCCGTTTCATCAAACGCCTGGCCGGCCTGGACGTCGACGAGCAGCGGAAACCGCAGAACGGCCGCTTCGTCGTTCTCCGCGACGACAAGGGGACCAACGTCTCGGTCGAAACAGCCGGCAGCATCAAGGGCGAACAACTGGTGGCCAAGCTCTATTCGCGCGAATTGCTTGAACTGCGGCTGGTCGATTCCGGCATGCGCCCCGAGCAGGTCGAACTGCTGAGCGGCGCACTGAACCATTCCGGGGGCGGCATTGTCCTGATGAGTTCGCCTCCGCGCTCCGGTCGCACTATCAGCATGTACGCGGCGCTTCGCGAGTACGACCTTTTCTCGAAGAGCGTCATGGCCGTCGAATCGTTGCTGTCGATCGAATATCCGGCGGTCAACCAGTTGGAGGTCGACAAGGCGGCCGGGCAAAGTCTGGCCGAAGCGGTCCAGGTGGCCCTGCGATCCGACCCCGACGTGGTCATGATCGAAACGGTCAGCGACGCCGAGGCGGCCAGGATGATGATGCTCGGCGCCGCGGCCGGGAAAATCATGATCGGCGGCCTGGCGGCCAGCGACGCCGGCCAGGCCATCAAGAAGTTCATGGCCGCCGTCGGCGACCCGAAATCCGTGGCCTCCGTCCTGTTGGCCTCAACCAACCAGCGTTTGCTGCGCAAGCTCTGCAGCGGCTGTTCGGAGGCCTACCGGCCGAACCCGGAGTTTCTGAGGAAAGCCAACCTGCAGGCGGCCAAGGTCGAGGTGCTGAACCGCGAGCCGAAAACCCGGCCGCTTGACAAGGACGGCAAGACGATCGTCTGCCCGATCTGCGGCAACGAAGGCTATACCGGCCGCATGGCCTTCTACGAGATCATGGTGCTCGATGACGAGGCCCGAGGCCGCTTGGCCGCCGGGGGGAGCGTCACCGAGGTCCGCACTCAACTGCGAAAGCAGGGGCAGGAGTTCCTCCAGGAAGAGGGTCTGCGGAAAGTCGTCGATGGCGTGACAAGTGTTTCGGAACTGTTGCGCGTCCTGAAACCCGGAAAGTAGGGAGACTCGACCTGTGATTCTGGAGATTATGGCTATCATCATTATCGGCCTGGCGGCCTTTATTCACTACCGGGCCGGGCTGTGGGCCGCCGTCCTGTCACTGTGGGTGGTCCTGGTGGCCGGGGCCGTGGCCTTCGGATTCTTCCTGCCCCTGTCGGGCCTGCTGTTTGGGGCCGATCCGCTCAAGGCCTCCTGTTACTGGGCCGACGGGTTGTGCCTGCTGCTGGTGTTCACGGTCGCCTTCGCTCTCTTGAGACTGGTCGCCGAACGATTTCTGCGTAACTCGATGACCTTTCGCCCGCAGATCGATACCATCGCCGGGCCGGCCGTCGGGGCGGTGGCGGGCTATTTCCTGGCCGGCATGCTGGTGGTCTTCGCCCAGATGATGCCCCTGCCGCCAAAGGTCATGGGCTACCAGCCGTTTGCCCTGGAAGGCAAACCCGGCCTCCGGGCCGACCACCTGATCGGCCGTTACGACGACGCGACGCTCGGGCTTTACAACGCCCTGTTCGACGGTCCGCTCGGCGGCGGCGAAGGGAACCTTGCCGCTCATTACCCGGCGGCCGACCCGCCGAGGGCGCCGGGGGCCAGGAACCGCTTTCGCGGGGCGACGGTGGACGACATTCTGTACCACTATTTCCGGCAGCGCACCCGGTACGCCCTGCTCAGCACCAAGGGCGCCGGGGTCTATGGCGGCGACAAGGGCAAGGGCGTTCCGCTGGTTGCCGGCGGGAAAGCC
>JAACEH010000035.1 GCA_011682595.1 Anaerolineaceae bacterium | reverse complement strand
TGTCGCTGGCCGATATCGCCTGGGAGATTCTGGAGAACTTCTACCTGGCCCCGGCCTCGATCATGCTCAGCGCCTTCGAGCAGCGGATGGCCGACCTCGAGGGCCGCCAGGAACGACTGGCCCGCGAGCTGGCCCGAATCGAGCACCTGTACGACTTTGTGGTCATCGACTGCGGGCCGTCGATGAACCTGCTGGCCATCAACGCCATCCTGGCCGCCGACACGGTAATCGTTCCCGTCGAGACGGGCTTCTTCGCCGTTCAGAGTGTCGACCGCGTGCGCGAGACGATCGACCTGGTCGCCCAGCGGACCGGCCACCAGGCCCGACTGCTGATCCTGCCGACCATGTACGACCCGCGAACCAAGAGCGACCGGGCGGCCTACAAACGGTTGCAGCGGGACTATGCCGACCTGCTGGCCGAGACGACCATCCGCTTCAACGCCAAGCTCAAGGAGGCGGCCGCCGCCGGAAGCCCCATCACCGAGTATTTCCCCGGCTGCCGCGGGCACAAGGACTACCAGTCGCTGGCCCACGAACTGATGGCCGCGACGGTCCAGTTCGAAATGGCCGAAACCGCCGCAACGGCCAGGACCTCGCTGGCCGAACAGAACGAAACCATCGAGCAGATGACCCAGGAGATTCTCGGCCCCACGCTGCTTGACGACGGTGTCGTCTTCGTGGCCCGCGCCCCGGGGGCCTCGTGCGTGCAACTGGCCGGCAGCTTCAACGGCTGGAACCCCGAGGCCGGTTACATGGCCCGCGACGACAACGAACACCACCTCTGGCGACTCCGCTTGCCGCTGGATCACGGACGCCACGAGTACCGGTTGATCATCGACGGCCAATGGGTCGCCGATCCGGCAAACCCGAACGCCCGGTTGAACGAGTTCGGTGAATTCAACAGCGTGGTCGAAATCGGCGGCGCCGTCTGACCAGGATTTGCGAGTTGCCCGCGGTGCATGGATGCGGAGAACCGTGACGACGTGAGAACCAATTCCGACCAGACAGGTCCCGGCCCCGAGCGAAACGCCCTCGACCAATTGGGCGACCTGTTTTTCTCTTCCCCCAAGGGCGGCCAATCCGACAGCCAGAGACCGCAAGGCCCCAACTCTTCGAAGGTCCGCGACCTGCTGACCGGGGCCACGGCGGCCGGCCAGCGGAACGGACCCCGGGAACTCGACCCGCAAGCCCCATCCCCCGTGCCGGTGACGGCCATCCTGGCCGGGGGCTTGCCGCCCGAACGGCGAGTGGACCTGGCCCGCCGGGCAGCCCTGCGGCTGGCCCGCCGTCACGGGCGGACCGCCCTGCTGACCTTCGCCGACCGGGGCGTCTCCGTCCGGACGATCGAGCGGGCCGAGACGGCCGAAGCAAGACCCGCCGCGGGCCGACGCCTTGAGAGTTTCCTGGGCGCCGTCGACCAGGTCATGATCATCCTGACCGACGGCGCCGCATCGTACCTGGAGGCCGGACGGCGGTTGCCCGACCACTGCATCGTCCTGGCCACCCCCGACCCCGAATCGCTGGTCGAGGCCTACCGCGAACTGAAGACCGCAACTGCCGCCACCACCGGCCCCATGCCCGACCTTTTCATCCTCGAGGCCGACAGCCGCACCATGGCCGAACGGACTTACCGGCGTTTGGCCCGCGTGGCCATCTCGCACCTGGGCTGCACGCCCACCTTCGCCGGACAACTGGCCGGCTCCCAGACCCCGCCCGAGCAGACAACCGCCCCGGACTTCGATTGTCTTGACGCCGAAACGGCTTGGCGCAGCCTCGCCCCCCTGCTCGGGCCGAGCGACCAGGACCGGCCACCCAAGCCAGCCGAACCACCCAAGCCAGCCAAGCCACCGTCGCCTGACGTTCAGCCTCACCAGGCGCCGACCGGCCAGCGGCAGACCCTGCCGCTGGTGGCCGGGGTGGTCAACCTGGAGTCCCACAGAACGATGGGCGGAGTGTTCACCGTCTGGAGGCCCGAGTCGCGCGACCAACTGCTGGCCGCCGTCAACGGAGCGATGTCCGCCCTGCTGCCCGGTCCGCGCGGAGTGGTCAACCTGAACGGCGAGGTGGCGGCGGCCGAGTGCCCCGACCTGGTGGCCGTCGACCGCGACGGGCGGCCGATAGCCATCCTGGTTTCCGACAGCGACGACCCTGCGGTCCTGAGTCGGGCCATCGAAAGCGGACAGTGGCTCAGCGACCACGCCGGGTTGCTCAGCCGGGCTTTCCCCGAAGCGGGTCTCGACGCCTCGCTGCCCTGCGGCGAATGTCTGGTCGTGGTTCCCGAGAGCCGGGCCGCGGCCACAGCGGTCCTTTGCCCGCCGGGTGTTCAGGTGGCCGGCTACCTGCCCGTGGCCTGCGGGTCGGTTCGCGGGCTGTTGCTGCGAAGGGTCGCCCCTGCGGGCCGTATGGCCGGAGCCGAGCCGGGGGCAAACCAGATTCCACAAGCCGGGGAACCGGCGGCCGAGCCGACCTGGAATATCTCGCCGGCCACGGTGGCCGAATCGGCACTTCCGCAGCCAGGCAACGAACCGCCGGCCAAGAAGACCACGGCGGCCGCCCGGGACGAGCCCTCGCTGGGCACGAGTCCCGACGACGACCTCTCGGCCGACGAGTTGAGCGACCTGAGAACAAGTTTTGAAATTGACGAATTAACGTAAGCGGCCGTGCCGATAGAAACTCCGTAGGCCCAACATGACAATGCAATGCTAAGCCACCGGCAACAAAGGTTGAGCGGTGGGGCGCCGTGGTCTGGCGCAGGCCAGGCCATGACGAACGATCACGGTCTGGCACAGCCAGGCCATGATGAACGCGGGGGAGATGATCACGGCCTGACCTTCGGTCAGACCGTGGCACCCAACGCCGTGAACTGTTCAGCTAAAATCTTACGGCAATCCGACGGTCCGACTGGTTCACGGGAAAACAACTTCGTAAAGCACGTGCAGGGGGGGCTTGCCCGGTCGGCCGAGCGAGAACAATTTTCGCACCGCGCCCTGGCGCTCCAGGCGATCCAGCAGTTCGCGGTCCAGCCACTTCGGCCAGCCGTAGTTGCCCGGCCCGCTGAACCGGCTGACCTCGATCCAGTTGACGTAGATGTGCGACAGGCCGAGGTCCGAGAAGAGCCGCCCGGCACGCTCCTTGAGCGAGGCCGGCCATGCGGTCCTGTCGTCGGGGTCCGGCCCGTAGAGCGGCTCCATCCACTGGCGGTTGAAGACCGTGTTGTAGACCACCGGCACGCGGAAGTAGAGCGTCCGGGCCTCGCCGACCAGGCCGACCCGGAGAGCCCGCTTCTGGTGGCCGGGCAGGGGTTTCAGATCGTTGATCATCCTCACCATGTGCGGCGAGTAGGTCCACAGGTCGTCGGTGGTGGCCGGGGCGTACTTGAACTGGTAGCCGTCCTTCAGGAGCGGCGCCTCGGCGTCGGCCAACAGCGAGAGGTAAGTCCCGCGGTCCTGCAGCATCTGCAGGTTGACCGAGAAGGCCATCATTACATGCAGCACGACGGCGGCGCCCAGCACCCACCGCGCCGCAGGGCGGGTCCGCAGGGCCGTCATCCCCGCCCCGGCGGCCAGGGCCAGCAGGGTCCAGACCGGCGCCAGCAGTCGGGCCACACGATGTGTCATGGTGAACCACACCGCGACGGTCAGAGCGACCAGGCCGACCAGAATTGCCGCCGCCCGACGCGACTCGCGCGAGAGAAAAGCAAACGGCGCCAGCAGCAGCACGGCGCCGGAGTAGAGAAACCAGGGGCCCAGGTGGGCTTGCGAGAGGTCCTGGCCCAGCAAGGCCGTCCTCAGCGCCGAGAGGCTGTACGGGCCGGGGCTGTGAAACTCCGCGAACCGTTGGCCAAGTTCCGCCGTCCACCCGGCGGGCCCAGCGGACCCGCCGAACCACTGCGAAAGGACCGGAAAAAACGGATTGTCCGCCAGGCAGAGGTTGCGGATGTAAAACGGCGACCCGAAAGCCACGGCCGCCAGGACAAACATGGCGAGCGGCCACCGGCCCGCCCTCTGCCGGACGACGGCCAGCAGGCAGACGATCGTCGCCGCCGGAAGAACAAAGGCCAGGTTGGTCATCTTGATGCTGAGCGTCATGCCGACCATCACACCGGCCAGCAGGGCATAAGCCGTGGCGGCCTTGCCCGCTCTCCCGGCTTGCCACAGGCCGACCAGTGCCAGGACGACCGCCGCGGTGTAGAAACTCTGCACGCCTTCGACGTAGCCGATCACCGAAACACGAAAGACCCAGGGCACGGTCAGGTAAAGCGCCGCCGCGACCAATCCGGCCCGCAGGCTGAACAGTCGCCGCCCGACCGAGACCAGGACCAGGGCCGCCCAGACCGTGCATGACCCGGCCAGAAGCTTGCCCAGGGCCGCCCCCTCGCCCACCGACCCGGCCACCGACATGCCAAGCAGGTAAAGCATCTCGGCGCCCATGGGGAAGTACGAGTAGACGTTGTGCGGCAGGTTGACGATCCGGCCCGTCCGGTACCACTCGGCGGGCACGGCGGCATGGTACTCCAGAACATCGTACTCGACGCACCGGCTCCAGGCGCCCCAGAGCACGATGGCCGCCAGAACGACGATCAGGCCGACGATCAGGCCATCCGCGGGGCCGCGAGAATCCGGCGCGGTATTATGCCCCACCTTTTCGCCACCGCCCCGGGCGACCCTCAGCCACGGCCAGGCAAGCACCAGGCCGGTCACCAGCAGCACCTGCGGCAGCACGGCAACCATCGAGACCGCGCCCAGCAGACCGAGAGCCAGCGTCAGCAGAATCAGGATGGCCTGCCCCGTCGCGAACCCCAGGACGATACGCTCAAGACGTGTCAGCCCACTCAATCGCCGCAGCAGACCCAGGCCCACCAACATGCAGGCGAGGGTTGTCAGCAGGAAGTAGGCCAGAGACTTGACGCCGGCCAGCACTGCGACCCGCGGGCCGAGCAACTGCACCATTGTCCAGGCAAACACGGCGCCAACGGTCAGCAAAAGAACAATGGTTGAGCCGCCCTCGGGGCTGATGGTGGGGCGGCCCGGGCGGCCGGTCCTGTCGGATTTGCTCATCCTCGCTGTCCTCGCCGAATTGCAGCCCTCTAATGCGACATGGTGGGGGGCACTCTTCCGAACCCGCGGCGCAAGGGGGAGGTCACTTCCTGACGCCGAACTGTTCGAGAATCTCCGCGACTTTTGCCGCCAGTGCCTGCTGGCCTTGCCGCGCCGCCTCAAGAACGTCGTCGGCCGCCAGACGACGGCCGATCTCGGCCCGTTGCGACTCATCCTTGACCTGCGACTGGATCAGGGCACGCACATTGCCGATGGCCTCCAGGTAAGGGCCGTACGGCGGATCGAACTGTTCCTCGAGTTGCCGGCGAATTCGCCCCGCCAGGGCCGGACTCGCCCCGCTGGTCGAGACGGCCACGGTCAGCAACCCGCGGCGCAAGACCGACGGCACAATGAAGTCGCACCACTCGGGCCGGTCGACCACGTTGCACAGAACGCCCCGGGCCCGGCAATCGGCGAACACCCGGGCGTTGGTCTGGGCCGAGTCGGTGGCGGCCACGACCAGCATCACGCCCTCCAGGGCCGACGGGTCGTAGCGTTCCATGCGGAACTCGACGCCGCCGAGTTGTCTGAGTCCGTCGCAGACCTGGGGCGAAATCACCCCCACCTTGGCCCCCGCCGCCAAGAGACTTTCGACCTTTCGCCGGGCCACCTCGCCGCCGCCGACCACCAGGCAGGCCCGGTCGGCCAGGTCCAGAAAAACGGGATAGTAACTTGGCATCAGCTGAGTCCTTTTCTGTCGCTCGTCACCGCTTGTCAACGCTCTTTTCGGCCGACTGCTGATCCTCGTCAACCCGCTCCGGCCCGGCATGTCGCTCAACGAATCCTTCCGGCCGCGGAATGCCCAGCAGCGACAGCGCGTCGCGGTGGACCAACCTCTCGATCACCTCTCGAGGTAACAGGTACTCCGCCGGCACACGCTGCGGGGCGCACTGATGGTAGAGCATGGCCATGGCCTGCCGCGGGCGGGCGAATGGAAAACCCGAGCCGAACAGCACCTTGTCGATGAGGCCCGCTTCGTTGGCCCGGGACAGGGCCCGGGACAGGGCCAGCGGACGCGAGGCCAGGTGGGCCGTGTCGGCATAGACGTTTGGAAATTTCTCCAGCAGAACGAGCGTCTCGTCAAGGTAAGGATAGCCCAGGGCGGTCACCAGAAGCTTCAGGTCGGGCAACTCGCGGGCCACGCCGTCGAGCAGGTCGGGGCGGGCGTAGGCCATGACCGCCGGGGCCCGCCACTGGGCCGGACAATCGACAATCACCGGCAACTTGCGCTGCTGGCAGACGGCAAAAAGCTCCAGGGCGCGGCTGTCGGTGGGATGAACATCCTGGCACGGCGGACAGACGGTCACGCCGCGAAAGCCCCACTCGTCGACGGCCTCGGCCAGGCGCTCGGGCCAGGTCTCGTCGGCCGGGTCGATGCCGACGATGCCGACCTGGTGCTTGCCCCGCAGGCCCACGTGCTGGCCCAGAAAATCGATCGACACCTCGGCCCCCAGATGGCGCGAGGCGAATCCCAGCACCAGGGCCAGGTCGACCGGCCCCATGGCGTCCATGTGGTCGCTGCAGTCGGCGGCCAGGTGAACGGTCGGCTCGCCCGAACTGTCGGTGGCCAAGGCGACGTCCTGTGGGCGGCCCCAGAGGTGCGTATGACAGTCCACGATCATGGTCGGTCCTCCGGCGAACGAATCGTTTCGGCCATGATATCAGAGCCCCGAGCAACCGTCAACGCGGGCCCCGGGCACCGGGCCGCCGGCCGCCAGAACCCGCACTGGCTCCTTGGGCAAAAGAAAACCGGGGCCGCGACACAATGTGCGACCCCGGGTATGCGTTGCTCGGTTCACGGCTGATTCTAGCGGCCGGCGTAAACGGCTTTCATGTCCTCAAGGCTCAGCGGCTCGTAGTCGCCGGCGTGGCCGGCCGTGCCGAAGGCTTCCATGCGTCCGGCGATCAGCTTGGCGAGCGCCTCGCGAGCCGGGCCGAGGTATTTGCGCGGGTCGAACTGCTTCGGCTGCTCGACGAAAACGCGGCGAATCGCACCGGTGACCACCAGGCGGCCGTCGGTATCGACGTTGATCTTGTTGATGCCGCGGGTGATCGCTTCCTGGATGGCCGCCACGGGCACGCCCATGGTTTTCTCGAGCCGGCCGCCGTACTTGTTGATCTCGGCCACCAGCTCGGCCGGCACGCTCGAGGAACCGTGCATGACCAGCCGCGTGTCGGGCACCCGTTTGTGAATCTCGTTGACCAGGTCCAAAGCCAGCTTGGGCTCTTCCTTGAACTTGTAGGCCCCGTGGCTGGTGCCGATGGCAATGGCCAGGGCGTCGAGGCCGGTTTTCTCGACAAACTCCTGGCACTCGTCGGGATCGGTCAGGTGGACCGTCGCGGCCACGGTCGATGCCGCCCAGGGTGCCCAACTCGCCTTCGACGCTGACGCCGCGGGCGTGAGCATAGTCGACCACCTCTTTGGTCACCCGGATGTTGTCCTCGAAACTGCGGGCCGGGTGGGCGCCGCCGGCGTCCTTGGCCGCATAGTCCAGCGAGCCGTCGATCATGACGCTCGAAAATCCCAGGGCGATGGACTGCTTGACGGTGGCCAGGTCCGGGCCGTGATCCAGGTGCATGGCCACCGGAATCTCGGGGTTCTCTTCGACGGCGGCCTGCATCAGGTGCTTCAGGTAGACCATGTTCGAGTACTGCAGGGCCCCGTAGCTGGCCTGGATGATGACCGGGCTGGCGGTCTCCCTGGCGGCCTTCATGATGGCCTGGATCTGCTCCATGTTGTTGACGTTGTAGGCCCCGACCCCGTAGCGGCCCTTGGCGGCCTCGTCCAGAATCTGTCGCATCGGCGTGAGCGGCATGAGCTTCTTCCTTTCTTCTGGTGCATCCGTTACTTTCTGCCGAGGAACCCGGCATCGCCCGGGTCACCTCCCGGCGGCCACCCGGCAACCACTTTGGTCGGGCAACCGGTGAGCGGGTAGTATAGGGGCTGCCACCCCCGGCTTCAAGAGCGGATTCGAAAGCGCCACCGCCAGGGGTGCACGTCACGTTTGTAGGTGGCGGGTGCCGTGGTCTGGCGAAGCCAGGCCGCGATTATGCTTCGAGAGTTCCCTCATGGCCTGGCCTGCGGCCAGACCATGGCGCCGCTCATTCCAAACTGTGCCACCCGCCAGATTCATTCCCCAGCTACGGGGTGGCATGCGTCGCTGGCGACGCATGTTCCGTGGTTCCACGACATGGGCTGGCAAGCAGCCCATGCCACCCCATCGCATGAAAAATCCACTACTACTCTGCGAAGTAGCTCTTCGCTACGAAGCACGAGCTACAAACGTGACGTGCGCCCCACAGCCAGGCCCTTGCACCGCTGCGGCGGCCACGATAGACTTACGGTATCCCAGGGGCTTGCGGGCCGGGGGAGTCCGGAAAGTCTGCCGCGGGAGGTGAGGGTAGAGGCCGGCGGACTGCCATTTTGGCAGCCAGGCGCGGGCGGCGACCAATAAATCCCGGGCCCGGCATCATCGCGGCGGCGCATAACCCATTGTGTCACAACATGATAAGAATCCAGGCCCGGCCTTTTGTCAAGCATGGCATGGCGTTTGCGGATTAACTCAGGTGACGGCCCCGACGTGTCCAAGGCGGCCTTTTGCCGTTGTGGATTGCAAACCCGGAGTGCTCATCAAGAAAGGGGACTATGGAAATGTCAAAAATCATTGGAATCGATCTGGGAACGACCAACAGCGTGGTCGCCGTCATGGAAGGCGACAAGCCGGTGGTTATCGCCAACTCTCAAGGCGGCCGCCTGACGCCGTCGGTGGTGGCCTTTACCGAGAAGGGCGAGCGGCTGGTTGGCCAGGTGGCCAAACGCCAGGCGGTCACCAACCCCCGGAACACCGTTTTCTCGATCAAGAGGTTCATGGGCCGCCGCCACAGGGAGGTCGGCGAGGAAGAGAAGATGGTGCCTTTCAAGATCACCGGCGCCTCGGACGAGTTGGTCAAGGTCGACGTGCGCAACGGCAAGGAAACCTACACGCCGCCGGAGATTTCGGCCATCATCCTGCAGGACCTGAAGCGGACCGCCGAAACCTATCTGGGCGAGAAGATCGAGCGGGCGGTCATCACCGTGCCCGCTTACTTCAACGACTCGCAGCGACAGGCCACCAAGGACGCCGGCAAGATCGCGGGGCTGGAGGTCGAACGGATCATCAACGAGCCGACCGCGGCCAGCCTGGCCTACGGTCTGGAGAGAAAGACCAACGAGAAGATCGCCGTCTTCGACTTCGGCGGCGGCACCTTCGACATTTCGATCCTGGAGGTCGGCGACAACGTGGTTGAAGTGATTGCCACCAACGGCGACACGCACCTCGGCGGCGACAACCTCGACCAGGCGCTGATGGACTACGTGGCCGAGGAGTTCAAGAATGAGCAAGGCATCGATCTTCGTGAGGATCCCATGGCCCTGCAGCGGCTGAGAGAGGCGGCCGAGAAGGCCAAGTGCGAACTGTCGACCAACTCGGCGACCGATATCAACCTGCCCTTTATCACCGCCGACGCCTCGGGGCCGAAGCACCTGACCATGAACATCACGCGGGCCAAGATGGAGCAGCTTTGCGAGCCCATCCTCAACCGGCTCCGCGAGCCCTGCGTGAGGTGCCTGGACGACGCCAAGATGAAACCGACCGACATCGACGAGGTGGTCCTGGTCGGCGGCTCGACGCGTATCCCCAAGGTCCAGGAGATCGTCCAGGACCTGTTCGGCAAAGAGCCGCACCGCGGCGTCAACCCGGACGAGGTGGTGGCCATCGGGGCGGCCATCCAGGGCGGCGTCCTTACCGGGGAGGTCAAAGACGTGCTGCTGCTGGACGTGACGCCGCTGAGCCTGGGCATCGAGACCTTGGGCGGCGTGATGACGCGGCTGATCGATCGCAACACGACCATCCCGACCACAAAGAAAGAAACCTTCTCGACGGCCAGCGACAATCAGCCGGCCGTGTCGATCCACGTCCTGCAGGGCGAGCGCGAGTTCGCCAAGGACAACCGCACCCTGGGCCGCTTCGACCTGACCGGCATTCCGCCGGCTCCTCGCGGCTTGCCGCAGATCGAGGTCGAGTTCAACATCGACGCCAACGGCATTCTGCACGTCTCGGCCAAGGACCTCGGCACCGGCAAGGAGCAGTCGATCGAGATCAAGAGTTCCAGCGGCCTGAGCGAGGAAGAGGTCGAGAAGATGGCCCACGACGCCGAGTTGCACGCCGAGGAGGACAAGAAGCTGAGGGAACTGGTGGACAAGAAAAACCAGGCCGACGCCACGGCCTACCAGATGGAAAAGACGCTCTCCGAGCATAGCGACAAGGTCTCCGAGAGCGACAAGAAGGCCATTGAGGAGGCGATAAAGGAGGTCCGCGAGGCCGCCCAGGGCGACGACGTGGCCAGGATCGATGCCGCCGTCGAGAAACTCAACCAGGCCGGCCAGGCCATCGCCAAGGTGCTCTACGAGCAGCAGGCGGCGGCCGGTGCAGCGGCGGCCGGCGGACCCCAGCCGGGCCCCGGGCCGCACCCGGAACCAGGCGGCGACTCGAAAGGCCCCGCCGGGGGCGACGATGTTATCGACGCCGACTTCAAGGTCAAGGACTGACCAGTCGAGAGCTCCTCGACCGATGCGGAGTATGTTACAGGGGCGCGGCTCTCGACGAGGCGCGCCCCTTTTCTCACGCCCGGCGGGCGGCCCGGCGAACCTGACGAACATGAATGTAGGGGCACCCGCAAGGGGCGCCCCTACGAAAGACAACCGGGGGGGAGGACATAAGCCATGCAACTTAACCGTTACACTGTTCGAGCGCAGGAGTCGCTGGCGGCGGCACACCAGTTGGCCGACTCGCGCAAGCACCCGGAGGTCGGGCCGCTGCACCTGATGAGCGTGCTGCTGGGCGACCAGGCGGGCATCGTGCGCTCGCTGCTGGCCAAGGCCGGGGGCGGCAACGCCCGGCAGGTGGCCCGGATGGTCGAGGCGGAGTTGGCTCGGCTGCCCGAACAGTCGGGCGACGTGGCCATGTCGGGCGAACTGGCCCGCCTGCTGGACCAGGCCCAGAAGGAAGCCGACACCCTCAAGGACGAGTATGTCTCGACCGAGCATCTGCTGCTGGCCCTGATCGAGGTCAAGTCACCTGTTGCCGAGATACTGCGACTCAGCGCCGTCGACCGCGACCGCGTGCTGCAGGCCTTGAAGGAAATCCGCGGCGGCCAGAGGGTGACCGACCAGAATCCCGAGGACAAGTACCAGGCCCTGGAGCGTTACAGCCGCGACCTGGTGGAACTGGCCCGGCGGGGCAAGCTCGATCCGGTGATCGGCCGCGACGAGGAGGTCCGCTCGGTCATCCAGGTGCTGTCGCGTCGGACGAAGAACAATCCCGTGCTGATCGGCGAGCCCGGGGTCGGCAAGACGGCCATCGTCGAGGGCCTGGCCCAGCGGATCGTGGCCGGCGACGTGCCCTCGAGCCTCAAGGACAAACGCGTGGTGGCCCTGGACATGGGGGCCTTGCTGGCCGGGGCCAAATATCGCGGCGAATTCGAGGACCGGCTCAAGGCGGTCATCCAGGAAGTTACCGAGTCCGACGGCCGGGTCGTCCTGTTCATCGACGAGTTGCACACCGTGGTGGGAGCCGGGGCGGCCGAGGGGGCGGTCGACGCCTCGAACCTGCTGAAGCCCGCCCTGGCCCGCGGCGAGTTGCGTTGTGTCGGGGCGACCACGCTGGACGAGTACCGCGAGCACATCGAGAAGGATGCGGCCCTGGAGCGGCGGTTCCAGCCGGTCCGTGTCGGCGAGCCGACGGTCGAGGACACGATCGGTATTCTGCGCGGGCTGAAGGAGCGTTACGAAGTTTATCACCAGGTGCGGATTACCGACGGGGCCCTGGTGGCGGCGGCGACGCTGAGCCACCGTTACATTGCGGACCGTTTTCTGCCGGACAAGGCGATTGACCTGATGGACGAGGCGGCCAGCCGGTTGCGGATCGAGAACGACAGCATGCCCGCGGAGATCGACGCCGTGCGGCGCCAGAGGCTGCAACTGGAGATGGAGCGCCAGGCCCTGGGCAAGGAGACCGACCAGGCCAGCCGCAAACGTCTGGAGGATCTCCAGAAGCGTCTGGCCGACCTCCAGGAGAACGAGCACGCCCTGACGGCGCGGTGGGAGCGTGAGAAATCGCTCCACCAGAAGGAGAGCGCCCTGCGCGAGCAGATCGAACAGGCCCGCAGCGAGGCCGAACTTGCCCAGCGGGAAGGCCGGCTCGAGGAAGCGGCCCGGCTGACCTACGGAGAGATTCCCGAACTGGAGACCAGGCTCGCCGAGGCCGAGGCCCGGGTGGAGGAGGTCCGCGGCGAAGGAGCGATGCTCCGCGAGCAGGTCGAGGCCGAGGACATCGCCCAGGTGGTGGCCCGCTGGACCGGCATTCCGGTGGCCAGGATGCTGGAGGGCGAGCGCGAGAAGTTGCTGAAGATAGAGGAGCGTCTGCACGGCCGCGTGATCGGCCAGGACGAGGCGGTGACGGCGGTGGCCAACGCGGTGCGTCGCAGCCGGGCCGGGCTGCAGGACCCGCGGCGGCCTACGGGGTCGTTCCTGTTCCTGGGCCCGACCGGCGTCGGCAAGACCGAACTGTCGAAGGCCCTGGCCGAGTTCCTGTTCGACAACGAGGAGGCCCTGATCCGCCTGGACATGAGCGAGTACATGGAGCGGCACAGCGTGGCCCGGCTGATCGGTGCCCCGCCGGGGTACATCGGCTACGAGGAAGGCGGGCGGCTGACCGAGGCCGTCCGGCGGCGACCCTACTCGGTCATCCTGCTGGACGAGATCGAGAAGGCCCACGCCGACGTCTTCAACATTCTGCTGCAGATTCTCGACGACGGGCGGCTGACCGACGGCCACGGGCGAACGGTCGACTTCAAGAACACGGTGGTCATCATGACCAGCAACATGGGCAGCCAGGAGATCCAGCAGATGGGCGACCAGGGCGCCCCGGCCTGGGAGATCGAGGCCAGGGTCAAGGACCTGCTGCGGGCCACTCTGCGGCCGGAGTTCCTGAACCGCATCGACGAGGTGATTCTCTTCGAGAGCCTGCGGCCCGAACAACTGGCCGAGATCGTGCGGCTGCAACTCGACCTGCTCGGGCGGCGACTGGCCGAGCAGCAATACAAACTCGAGGTGACCGACAAGGCGAGAGACCTGATCAGCGAGTTCGGTTACGACCCGGTCTACGGAGCGCGGCCCCTGAAGCGGGCCATTCAGCAACTGGTCGAGAACCCGCTGGCCCAGAAGATCCTGGCCGGAGAGTTTCCGCCGGGATCGACCATCGTGGCCGACTGCGACGGCGAGAAGCTGACCTTCGAGGCGAGGGAAATGTAGGGCTCGGCCTCGCGGTGCGTCCACGGGCGCCGTGCAGGCCGGTGCATGGCGGCAAACTCGGCCACTCTTGGCCCCCCCCATGTCCAACTGCCTGGAACACCAGCGATGTGTGCCCGCGGCGGGGCTCGCCCGCCGTGGCGAGAGCCTTGGAGCATTCACCCACGGCCGGACAAGACCGGCCGTGCCACATGGCAAGAAAGTTATCCGGCCCCGCCGAAGGAAGTTGCGTTGTAGTGTCAGGTGACTTCAAATACGCCGAAGATGTAGACCAAGCAGTAGTAGATGCCGACCAGGATGAAGACCAGGCCGGTCGCCCGGCGGGCCCAGCGCTCGAACTGGCGGAGGCGGTCCAGGGCAACGGCCAGCCACTTGACGCCCAGAACGATCAGCACCGCCAGAAGCGAGGCCGGCAGGGCCGTGCCCAGAGCGAAGGCTAAGGGCAAAAGCAGCGGACTGCGGTGTTCGATGGCCAGGGGGATCAGCCCCCCGAAAAACATGGCCGCCACGGGCGGACAGAAACACAGGGCCAGCAACAGTCCCAGCAGGCCGGCCGCCAGCGGGCTGCCGCGGCCGACTCTTCCTTGCAGCGACTGGCTGACCGTGGGACCGGGCAGGTGCAAGGGGATCAACTCCAGAATAACCATGCCGGCCAGGATCAGGATCGGCCCGCTGGCGGTGTTCAGATAGCGCTGGAGAAAGACCGAGATCCGCGGAATCGAAATTGCCGTGCCGACACACAGGGCGGCAATCGCGACATAGGCCGCGGCGCGACCGGCAATGTAGCAAGCGCCGCAGAGCAGGCTTTGTCGGGGGCGACCCAGGCGGGCGGCCAGGTAGCTGACGGCCGTGACGTTCTGGGTCAGGACGCAGGGCAGCATGGCCGTCAGCAGCCCAAGCCAGAGGGCCTCAAGCAAGACGCTCGGCGGCGGCATCACTTGCCCTCCATAAAAGCGGCCACTTGGCTGCGAATGTACTCGACCATCCCGGGGCGATCGTCCCGGTAGTCCCAGATTGCGCCCAGGTTTTTCTGCCGTCGGGGCCGGCCGTTACGCACCTCGGCCACGACGATGCTGAGCGATTCGATGCGGTAGCGGGGGACGAAGCGGGCTGATTCAGGGGCCAGGAAGTTGATTGCCTGGCGTCGCAATCGGCCGTCGCGAATCGCCTCGGGGAACCCCTCGTCGACCGCCTCGCGCCAGCAGGATTGGATGGTCAGGCAGGTTCGGCAGCGCTGGGGGCCGTGGAAATAGTAGACCACGAAGCCGTCGGGTTCGACCAGCGGCTGGTCGTCGCGGCCGCGAGACTCGCGGAGAATAGCCGCCGCCACGCTGACCGCGACGAAGGCCAGCAGGGCAACCGTAATGATGGTCCGGGGCTTCAAGAGCTTAAGCCTTCCCTACAGGACGACCTCCCGGTGTGAGAGGTCGCCGTCAGGCCAACAGTGTTTTCAGTTCCTCGACGCTGGCCGCCCGACCGGCCAGTTTGACCTCGCCGTCCACGGCCAGGGCCGGGGTGAGGAGGACGGCCAGGGCCATGATCTCGGCCGGGTCGGTTACCTTGACCAGCTCGAAGTCCAGTCTCAGCTCGCGGGCGGCCTGGTCGGCATTGGCGGCCAGGAGCCGACATTTTTCGCAGCCCGCGCCGATTATTTGTATTTTCATGCCACCGCATCCTTTCCTGCGGATGCCCAATACCGCACTTTCGATGGACTATTCGGGCCGGGGGTCGGGGGGCGACGCGACGCGGGCGGCGGCGAAGTAGTCCACCAGGCTCCACAGGGTGACGCCGGCGATCATGAGGATGGCGGCCTTGAGGATCCAGGCCACCGGCGGCACGTCGAAGTTCAGCAGGCGCATGGCCCCGTCGGGCAGTTCGACGAAGGCGAAGATGGCTGCCAGCAGGATGGCCCCGAGGCCCTGGACCAGGGCCTTGGTCTTGCCGCTCAGGCGGGCCGAGACGGGTCTGTCGGAGAGGATGCACATGATGCGAATGTAAGCCACCGAGATGTCGCGAAGGGCCAGCAACAGGAAGAGCCAGAAGGGGCAGATTCCGGCTGCGGCCAGGCCGAAGAAGATGACGATTCGCGAGACCGAGTCGCAGTAGGGATCGAACAGCGACCCGAACCGGCTGGAGACGTTCAGGTGGCGTGCCAGGAGACCGTCGAAGAGGTCGGTGAGTTCACAGACGACCAGCAGTCCGACGACGACATAGGCCGCCGGCGTCCGCGGGCCGGCGAAGTCGAAGTAGAGCAGGATTGCCGCTGCAGCGGCCAGCGGCACGCGGGCCACGGTGATATATTGGACGAGCATGTACCTGGCCTTGGCGGACACTGGTCACCTCGGTACGGGGTTCCGATGGCGGCAGGCCGGTCGCCGGACCGCCGGCTGCGCCGCGCTGGAAGGCACTATACAAGAGCGTCGGCCGAAAGACCAGACTCTGTGCGAAAAACTGGAGGCGGCTGCAAAGTGCGGGCCGGGGGGGGCGGAAGCGCAAGGTGTGCGGTCGCCGCGACTACAGTCGTTCGCCGGGGCTGAGCAGGTACTCGGCGGGGCATCCTCTCTGGCGCAAGAGGCCGGCCAGCAGGGCGGTGACCAGGCCCACGGCGGCGTAGGCAATCAGCAGGACGGACAAGGCAGAGGGCGCAAAGACGAAGTCTTCGGCAATTCGCGTCATGTTGTACAGCGTGTCGTCGTGTGTCCAGTCGTAGTTGGCCAGTCGGGCGATCGTGAAGAGGGGGTTGGGTGCAACGAGCCATCGAGCGGCGGCGGCCTGGAGGGTTTTGTTGTCCAGTCGCAACAAGACGTCGCCCCAGGCGGGGGAGGCCAGCAGGAGCATGGCCAGGACACTGACCGCGGCAGACCCGCCAAATGGCCAGCGGCGACTCAGCAGTGCAGCGGCGCCGCCGAGGGCCAGCGAAAAGACAATGGCCAGTGCCTGGGCCCTGAGCAGCAGGTGGATGGCCCCGCTTACCGAGAGATAGGAGGAGGAGATCAACTCGAGACGGACGGCGGCCAGGAGCGGCAACGTCGCCAGCACGGGGATGGCGACAGCCACAAAGAGCCTGCTTCGCACATTTCGGCGCAGCATGGCCAGTCCCGGCACCAGGAGTGCCAGGCAGGCGAATTCGGCGAAAATGCAGACCACCAGTGTGCTCATGAAGCGCTCGTAAGAAGAATCGGCCAGAGACCGTGTGCTTGGCCACAGAATTCGTACCTGCAACTCCGCGGGGGCTTCGGCGGCCGGGGCCGTGGGCCAATCTCGCGGTGGGGCGGCCGCAAAAAGAAGGAGCCGGTTCCAGATATGGAGCCGGCTCCCTGTAGTTTGCTTACTTCGCGTATCAGCTTGTCCACTCGTCGGTGCCGAGTTTAGCTTCCTCTTCGCTCTGGATGATGATGGTCGGCTTGATGAGGATCAGCATGTTCGAATGGCCTCGCTTCAGGCCGCGGTTGGTGAACAGTCGCTTCAGGATCGGGACCTTGCTGAGCACCGGCACGCCGGACTCGACGTCGTGCTCCTCGAACAGTTTCATGCCGCCGATCATCAGCGTGCCGCCGTCGGGAATACTGACGCTGGTCTGCAGCTCGGTGATGCGGACGGTCGGGACCTCGATGGTCGCGGTTGCGATACCGAGGGCCGGTGTTGCGGCCGTGACGGGCACGCTGCGGAAGGTCGGAGTCTGCGTCACCTGCGGCCGCAGGTCAAGATGGACATAGCGGCGATCGGCACTGACGGTGGCCTTGACGTCGAGCAGGGCCCCGGCGGTGATATACTGGATGGTCGGGTCCCAGGCGACGGCGGCTTCGGCGACGACCGGTTCGAGGTCGCCGACAAACCCGAAGCGTGTTCCGTCGGCGAGCCAGGCCCGCTGACCGTTCCAGAGGGTCAGCCTGGGCGAGAAGAGCGTGGTCGACCGGCGGTCGGCCTGGATGGCCCGGATCAGGAAGCCAACCTGGATGTCGCCGAGAATAACGCCGGAGATAGCCATGCCACCTTCACCGGCCCCCCAGGCGAAGGGAGAGCCGAACCCGGCCAGGGCCGGCATCAGGGTGTTGACGCCCTGGCCGTTCGAGGATGTCGAGTTGATAATAATCGGATTTGTCGACCGCCCGACGGTGCCGGGATATAATCCGGCTGCAATATTGGCGGCACTCGGGGCAATAGCGGGCGGCGCTTGCAGGAACGGCAGGGTGTCAAATGCTCCGCCCGTGGCCATGCTGCCGGGATTGACGAAGCTGCCCGCGTCACGCCGACGGCCGCTCTGGTTCCAGACCACGTCGAAGTCGAGCGTCAGGTCGTTCAGGAAAGCGTCGGTCACGGTGATGAAGCGGGCCTCGACCGAGACCATGATGGCCCGTTCGCGTCGCAGCGAATCCAGGAGGCTGCTCAGCTTGCGGTGACCGTCGGCGGTCTGGCTGACGATCATCAGGCCGCTCTTCTCGTAGAACTCGATGGTCGCCCGGCCGCCCATGCTCTCCCAGGGCTCGGTTGATCGGACAGTCCGTTCGATCAACTGCTGCAGCAGTTCGGTGCCGACAGTTTCCTCATCGTCATCGTCATCGTCGTCGAAGATGCCACCGCCGCCCCCGCCGTCACCGCCCTGGTCGATGGCTTCGCTTAGCCGCATCCGCGGCACCGTGCGGCCGAAGTCGGGAATCGGGGTGATCAGGTCCATCACGAAGTAGGTTCTCACCGGCAGGTTTTCGTTGAGCTTCTCGCGGGCCGAGATCAGAACCGTTCCATCGTCCTGGATAACATAGTCCAGATCGTCGCCGAGGACCATTCTCAGGGCCTGCTTGACCGAGATGTCCTTCTGGTCGAGGTTCAGGGTTTCTTCGAGGTCAATACCGGCGTCCTCGATGCCGCGGCGGTCGATCAGGATGTTGATCTCACGGGGCCTGGCCCGGGCAACTTCGCGGATGAAGTCCAGGACATTGGTCAGCGTGGTGTCGGTCAGGCTGAGATGGATCGACCAGTCCTCGCCGTTGACCAGCCCCTTCTGGCTCAGGCGGCGGCGGGTCTCGATGACCGCGTCACTTTCGCCCTGGCTGGAGGCGACCATTTTCAGGCGGCGGCGGGTCAGTTCCTGCCACTGGCGGGCCTCGGGGAAAATGTAGATGTCGTACCAGGGGATGACTGACTCTTCGACGTCGCGAAGGCTTTTCTTGCCTTCCTGGTAGCGATCCACGCGAACGTCGATTGACTTCGACAGCCCGGCCCAGTACATGCAGTCGTCGCGGAAACGCCGGGCCCGCTCGTTCTGAGGATCGACCCCACCAGCAGTTGCTCCAGCACCTCGGCGGCTTTCTTGTACTGGCGGATGTCGCTGTACTGCCGGGACATGGTCCAGAGGCTCTTGATCTGCCGTTCGCGGTTCATCCGGTCGCGCTGTTCGCGGTTCTTGATGCGGTCCGCGATTTCGCGTTGCTGGTAGTCCTGGCTCTCCCTGATGCGTTCGGTTTTGGCCTGGCCGATGGCCGCCCAGAGCACAGCCACCTCTTCGCTGAGGTCCTCGCGCAACTGCGGGCTCAGGTAGCGGTTCTGCTTGATCAGCCGCCTGGCGTCACGCAGGTAGGTGATGGCCTCGTTGTAGTCTTGCGGCTCGGTGGCTTCGGCCTTCTGGAAAGAGGCCTTGTTCAGGTCCTCGCGGACCTTGGCCTTGGTCTGCTGGATCTGGATGTTGATCCAGTCGCTTTCCTTCTTCAGCAGCGACTTGGGCCCCGCGCCGACCAGCCCGTCGGCCCGGACCTTACCCTGGCGGGCCTCGCTGTTCTGAGAGTCCAGGGCCAGGGCGCTGCTGTAGAACATCGAAGCCTGCGTCCAGTTGTGGTCTTCCATGGCCTGGCGGGCCTTGACCAGTTCGGCCTCCACGCGGGCAGCCGTGGCCTGACGGGCCAGAGCCTTCAGGTCGACGGCCGGCGTCTTTTTCACCGGTGTGACCTCGGCCGGCTTCGTTTCGACCGGTTTGATCTCAACGGGCTTGACCTCCACCGGTTTGACCTCGGCGGGCTTTGTTTCGACCGGCTTGACGTCGGTGGTCGGGGTGACCACGGGTTTCAAGCCGTTGCCGTTTGTTTGGGCAACAGTGGTGGTCTTGATCTTGCGCTTGGGCTTGGGCTCAGTTCCGGTCAGTGCGGCCAGGCGCACCTGGGCCGTCTTCTTGTCGTT
The DNA here is from genome assembly GCA_011682595.1 of Anaerolineaceae bacterium. The sequence continues at coordinate 8,486 of JAACEH010000035.1, read as the reverse complement.
GGCCGGCAGGTTGACATCGGCATCAAGGACGGCCTTGTAGCCGGCGATAGCCTTGGCCGTTTGGCCTTCCGCCTCATCGGCGGCGGCCTGTTTCAGCATGGCCTGAACCTGTTTGCGGGCTTCGAGTTCGCCTTCTTTGGCCCGAAAGATGAGGCTCTCCAGTGTTTTCTTCTGGGCGGCGCCAAGATGTTGCTGGTCCTGGCGTGCCTCCTCAAATATCATCATGGCCGTAACGTACTTCCCGTCGCGCAGCGCCTGGCGGCCGGAGGTCATCAGTTTCGTGGCCCGGTTCTGTTGGGCCAGGGCCTCTTGGGCTCGGCGGATGTAAAGGGCCGGTTTGTTCTGGTCGAACCGGGCCAGCTTCGAGGAGTCGACCTCTTTGAGATGATCGAGGGCCTCCTGGTACTTCCTGTTGTTGTACAATTTGATGCCTTTGTCCAGGTGTGCCTTGTCGGACATTTCCTGGGCCAGGGCGACACCACCGGCCAAGACCGTCAGTGTCAGTACCATCGATAGAATCATCAATGAGCGCTTCAAGTTCAACCTCCTTAGGCATGGCGGACGCTACCGAAGCTCGCGCGGGTGGGCGGCCGGCAACCTCCCAGTACATCCGGCACGAAAGATCTCCGAACCAACGTGCTGCCCGATTTCCGGGTATGGTATGAATGAAGGCCGCAAAACAAAGTCGGCAACACGTTATCAGCACTGACGATACTGAAAAGCCCTTTGTTCTTCACAGGAGCCGACGCAGCAGGCTGCCGGCCCGGGGCGAATTCGGGGGTACCGCCAGACCCGGCTAGTCTAGCGTCTCAGATCGTAAAGGCAAGAAAAAATCGGGACTTACCTCGCAAAAGCCTCCGGCAACCAAGCCGGGCAGGCCGAGCCTCGACCGACGGGGGCAACAACAGCGGCGGACGAGGGCTCAAGAAGCCTTCGTCCGCCGCATTCGTATCTATGTCTGGCCCGCCTGGTCGGCAACCACAGTGGCTGCTGCCGGGCGATGAAACGTTTTTCAGCGCCTCCTTCTTCTCGGCGGCATATTGGGCGACGGCTCCCGACCCCAATCCGGCGAGGGCTGATCACCCATATCCTCCGGCGGCATGCCTTCGGGACTGGGCTCGCGAATGGGTGACCGCTCACGAATGGTCCGCCGCTTGACCTTCTTCAGCTTTTCCTCTCGCTCCTGGACTTCCTTGAGAAAACGGCCGCGCCGGTCGCGGTCTTTTCTGTCCAGCCGCGAGGCCAGGCGGTTGTCTTCAGTCCCGCTGCAGTAGATCAATTTGTTGGCCTTCTGCTCGCGGCCGCTGACCATCATGGTGGCCTCGAGCACATCAACCACCACGGCGTCGGCCCTGAACGACAGAGGCGTCTTGGCCTCCATCTTGACCCTTCCCTTCTTGGTCGGAAGCTCCAGGGGCAGCCGCTTGACGTAGGCTATGGGGTCGCCGATCTCGAACTGCACGGCCTTGGCGATATACCACTTGCCGTGGATCCAGCGGAACAGATCGATGTTGGCCTTGGTTTCGCCGTTGAAGGCCTGGGCCCGGCCGGCGAAGTAGAACTTGACCACGGGCTCGATGGTGATCGGGGCGCTGGGCTGGCTCCAGTTGCCGGGCACTTCGACGACGAATCGCTGGTCGGGCTTTGCTTCCTCGGGCGGCGCGCCGAAGATCGGGTTGAAGAACTTGATCCGAACGCGGTACTGAAACGTCTTGCCGAGGTCCGTGATGGGAATCAAGTCGTTGAACCACAGTTCGGCTTCGTCCGTGCCCGGGGCCTGCAAATCGGGCTGTGCCTCCGGCTCGTCCAGCGGGACTTCGACATAGTCGCCCACATCTGTCGCGGTCTCCGCGGCTGCCGCCTCTTCGGCCGACCCCACACCGACACCGAGGATCTCGTAGGGCTGCAACCAGTCCTGGCCGGTCATTTCATAGAAGGCCGGTCGCAGAATCTCATTTTCTTTGCGGCTGAACTCCGGCAACAATTTCTTCCTGCCGTAGTCGACGAACCTCTGCCGCTTCTTGGGGTCCCTGTCCAGGACGGCCGGGTCACCGGCCCGGATGCGTCTGACGGCCGGCTTCCCGCTGACGTCCTTGTGGCGGACAGTGCGGCGATCCTTCCACTGCGTCCAGGCGCCGTCGGGCAACCGTTGGCGGCGCTGCACTTCGTAGTCGGTCAGGTACACGCGGTTGAGGGTCTTGTCACCCGGAGAGTATTCGCGGCACCAGGCCAACTGCCGGCCCAGGTCGGCCACGGCCTGGCCGCTGACATAGAAACGGTCGGCGCCAAGCTCCTGGGGCTCCTTGCCGCTGGCGGAATAGCCGCGGCCCTGGACAACCAGCAGGTTCTTCGGCGCGATGCGGCGCGGCTCGCCCTCCTTGTTATAAAACGGCGGGATGTACCGCTTCTGCCTTTCCCTGGCGCCGCCGATTCGTATCGCCTTGTATGGCGCCGGGTGGTCGGTCGTGGCCCACGCCGCGGCGAGTGTGTTGTGCCGGTTGATGAAGTTGGCCGCGTAGTCCTCCGGGGGCAGGAACTGCTTGTCCTTCAGCTCGGGCCGCCGGGCCACCTCGAGGCGCGCCTCCTTGGCGAAGAAGGGAGTCTTCTGAACCAGCTCGACAATTTCCCGCTCCTCCGGGGGCAGGAAAGGGAGTTCCTTGCGGTCCTTGAAATACTCACGGATGTGCGCGTCTTTCCGGTCGCCCTCGGCCTTCTTCAGAGTGTTGGCGACCTGTTCGTAGGAGATCTTGACATCGCTCTTGCCCACAAGAAGCATGGCGACCGTGAAGACCAGGAAGGCCAGCGCCACGCCCAGAAAGGCTTTGTCGGCATATTTGAAGATCGCTTCCTGATCGAATTTTATCGCCATGAGATATTCCTCCTGACCAGATCTTCCGGCACGTCACAACCTTTGGGCCACTGCTGTTCAGATACGGGACGGAGGCAAAGCCGCCAGATCCTTTTCCTCGGGCTTCAGCGTCGGGCGCCCGGTGCCCTTGAAAATCAGGCTCTCGCCCACCAGCACCAGTTGCCCGATCGGCCGCTCGCCGTAGTACCGCAATCGCGACGAGGCATCCGTCACGATCGCCAGATCGAAGCTCTTGTAGCCGGATGCAATCTCCGGAATGATCTTGAAGCGCACCTGTTCGACGATAAAGAACGAGCGCGTGCCGCCAAGTTGCCGCAGCAACTCCTGATAGTTGCCGGCATCGACGATGACCACCAGGCGAAAAGGCAGAACTTTGTATTTATTGCCGTTGTTGTTGCTGGCATGGCCGGTCATGGTGTCGGCCCGTTTGCCCGGGACTTCGCCCGCTTCGGTCTGCTGGCTGCCGTATGCCGCGCCGCCCGGGCCCGAGTAATCCTTGTCCTCAACAACGCGGTCGCGCCGCCCACCGATGTATTCGCGCGACTCGGGATTGATGTCGCTTGGCAAGGTGTCGAAAGCCCCGCCGATGCCGATCTGGACCAGCTCTTTGATCACGGCGTTACGAACCGTTCGCTTGTTCTCGGGCAGTTTCATCGACTCGAAGTACAGGTCGTTGGTCCGCCTGATCGCATTGACAATGTCCTCCTGGATATAAATGTCGTCCTGCGACCGGCGGAGCCCTTCCATGACAACATCATGGCTGCCCAACCTCAGCTCGTTGATCCATTGGGCAGTGAAAAAGCGGTCCTCCTTGGCAAACATCGTGGCCGTGATTTCGACGCCGCCCAGGTCGTCGACGTCGACCGCGTTGAGTGTCTTCATGAATTCCTGGATCTTCTGGCGATAGCGGTTCTTGAACTCGAAAACCCGCGATTCGCCCGGCCAGGTGGGGAGAATCTTACTGACCAGCAACGGCCAGTTCTGCCGGCCGCGCTGAGATTCCAGAATCTTCTTACGTTGCTCAGTGCGGTACTCGGCGGCCCGTTCCAGATACTCTGCCATCCTCGAGTTGTAGTAAGGCTTGCTGCCGACGATCTTCTCCTTGCTCGCCTTGTACACCTTCTCCCGGGTGGACTTCTTGCCCTGCGAACTGAACCACATGTACAGGAACGGAAGGCTCAGCACGACCATCACCCCGATGGTAATCACCAACCACAACTGCCGTTTCAAGAATCCCATGAAGGCCTCTCCCGAAAACTCCTCTGGCTCTCTTGCGCCTGTTGTCTCGACTGCCGCCGAAGGTCCACGCAGCTCCCGACCCCGGCCTGCGACTACTGGTAACTTGGTCCGTCTCTCTTGGCCAAGTTCGCGTACGTGTATTCCACCGCCTTGCTCGGATCATCGAGATTGATGAAAAAACGAACCAGGAACGACACATCGTCGCCACGCCACGGCCGCTTGGGTTGCACCTGGTCTTCCTCTTTGCCGGTACCGGAACTCGTGGTTCGCCGCATCTCCCCGGGCTGCGCCCCCTCGGCGCCTTCCACCGGTTTCTCCTTTTCGTACGGGTAGTCCTGGTGCCCGCGGTAAATGCCGACTTCCTCCATCTTGATCCCCTGGATGTATCCGCCCCTGGCCCGGGACTTCAGCCTCTCGATCAGTTTCGGGGAGATGCCAAGGGACTGCAACTTGCCGGCCAACTCTGCATCGACGACACCGGTCTTCAACTTGTCGATCAACTCCGCCCCGAGGCCGCCGGTCTTCAACTTGCTGACCAACTCATCGTAGATGGCCCTGGTCTGCAGCAACTTGTTGATCAGCCGCTCCTCGACAATGAGGGCAGGTGTCTGGCCTCGTTTCATCGGGGCAGTGCCCCGGATGTTGACGATCATGATCGGAGTCTTGGAGCCACCGCCTATTGTGCTGCCGGGCGTTCGCCCAATCTCGTCGGATGCCGGCTCGGCGTTGGTGAACTCGCTCCAGAGGTCCGTTATCTCGACAATCTCCAGGTTCTCCCAGTCGGTATGCGGTTTCCTGGGATCCCATTGCCGGTAGGCCTCCTGCTGCGGCCCGCTGGTGGTCAGTGTCCAGACGTCGGTCAGAATCGTGTACCACAGGTCGCGGTACTTCTCCAGTTGCGTATACTGGTCCAGTTCCTTTTGCTTCTCTTTAAGTGCCATCTTGTTGGCCGCGACGGCAGTGACGGACTTCTGGTTCTCCGAGACGAAGCTTTCGACCGCCTTCAGCACATTCTTGACCGGCCGGTCGGGGTCGCCGATGTCCAGGGGGGCATCCGCCGGCCGACCCGTGGCCTTCAGCGACTGATTCGCCCCGATGCCCAGCAACGCAAAGCCGACCACCACCGCAGCCGCTGCGGCTACCACGAACGGACGCTTGCGCTTCAGCTCCTTTTCCTTGAGGATCTCCGGCGGCAGCAGGCTGGTCGCGATGGCGCCCAGTCCCAGCCCCTGAAGGGCCAGGCCGTAGGCCACGCCGAAGCTGAGCACGTTCTCCTTGAAGACCGGGGCCCCGGTCACCTGGTCGCCGCCAAGCGACGAGAAATGGTCGACCTTGGTCACCTCCACGCCCAGGTTCTGCGACAGGTATTTTTGCAGCCCCGGCAGGCGGAACGTGCTGCCCATGGCCAGCAGGCGTTCGATGCGGCTCTCGCGGTGCAGGCTCGTGTAGAAGCCGATGCTCCGCTGAATCTCGGTCTGCAGGTCCGAGAAGACCGGACGCATGGCCTGGAAAACTTCCTTGGCGTACTTGCTCTCGGCCGCGTGACGCTTCAGGTTTGAAGGTCAGCTTGAAGGCCTTGACCAGGGCCTGCGTGAAATTGTTGCCGCCCAGCGGGAAGTTGCGAATCCAGACCCGGTAACCGTCGGCGATCACCAGGCTCGTGTTCTCGGCCCCGACGTCCACCAGAAGAGTGGCCCCCGAGCTTTCGCTGCGGTCGTACTGCAGGTAGTTGTACAGGGCCACCGGAGCCATCTGCACAATGTCCGGAACAACCTTCACCTGCGTGAAGTCGTTCACGTAGTCCTGAACGATGTCCCGCTTCATGGCGAAAATGCCGACCTCGATCTCGGCCGTGCCGCCGGTCGGCATGGTCATCGTCTGGTAATCCCAGATCACGTCATTCAGGTTGAACGGTATCTGCTGCCGGGCTTCGTACTGAACGATCTCCGGAACCTTGCGCAACTCGACCGGTGGCAGCTTGATGAAGCGGCTGAAACTGGCCTGCCCCGGCACGCCGACCACCACCAGGTCGTTCTTCACGTCGTTGCGCGACAGGAACTTGTCCAGCGCGTTGCGGATAAGTTGCTGTTCGTCGGCGTCCGGCTGGCTCAGGATCTTGGCGTGCTCGATCACGTCGAAGGAGACCGCCTCGACCCCGCCGCCGGAGTGCCTGAGCGGCCTTCAGTGCACACTGTCCGACATCAATGCCCCAGCAAGCCTTCGATATTGCCATGGGATTCCTCCATCGGCCTCGCCTGCCTCCCCGGACGATCTGCCTTCCGGCGGGCACGCAAACACTCTGCTGTTGCCGCAGCGCGACGCGGGAAATTGCAGCAGCGCTGCACTGTCGCGCACGACTCGAACTTTAGCGAACCGCGAGTCTATCACCTCGCGTAACTGACCGTCAAGCCAAAACTTCCAGCCGTTACTCGCCGCGACCGCCGGTTGCCGCCGAACCCGTCTTGCTCTATTGTGTTGAACACATCAAGGGGCCATGAGACTTACCATTTCCGCCTCTGCACACCCCTGCCGGCATCCGCACCAGCCTGCCAGGCCGTAATCGCAACATCGCCAAGGGGACCTCGCCCCCCTACACGCCGACCCTCAGCCGTCGGCCGCGACGTGTGACGCGCACGCCGCCGGGAAGCTGGTGGGTCTGGCCGCCGCGGGACGAGAGGACCGTCTGTTGGATGGCCTCCAGGTGCTCGGCGGTGATCGCCCCTCGGCCGGCGCCCAGGTGTTCCAGCGCCGCCAGGATCAGTTCGCCGACCACCGCCGCACCTTCATTGCGCAGGGCGTCCAGATCAAACTCAACTCCCCGGCTGGTCGCCGAGACGACCGCCCCGTCCCAGGCCGCGGCGGCACGAGCGGACAGAAAGGCCTCCACCGAGGCCATCCGGCCGGCCATCTGGACCAAACGTTTCGACAGCCCATGGGCATAGTCCCGCTCCAGCAGCGGCAACAGGTCCAGGCGCAAGCGGTTGCGGAGCATCCGCCGCGAGCGGTTCGTCTCGTCTTCGGTCCACTCCAGCCGCCGGGCGCGGGCGTAGGCCATAATCTGCGAGCGCGTCACCTCCAGCAGCGGGCGAATGATGATGACCGAACTGCCGCGGGAGATCGGACGGCGAATCGGCATGCCCGCCAGCCCGCGGACTGAACCGCCGCGAAGAAAGTTCATCAGCACCGTCTCGGCCTGGTCGTCCCCGTGGTGCCCCAGGGCCACTCGCTGCGCCCCGGCCTGCTCGGCCGTGCGCTCCAGAAAAGCGTAACGCGCCTCGCGGGCCGCCTCCTCGATGCCGACACCGCGCTGCTTGGCCATCTCGCGCACCCTGGCCCGCTCCACAAACAGCGGCAACCCCCAGTTACCGGCCAGGCCGCGGACGAACCTTTCGTCGCGGGCCGCCGTACGGCGCAAACCGTGGTTCAGGTGGGCCAGCACAATGTCGAAACGGCGCTTTCTCCCGCCACCCCGCCCGGGGCCGGACAACTCGTTGAGAATCGACGCCAGGGCGACGCTGTCCGGGCCGCCGCTGGTGGCGACCACGACTCGCTCGCCGTCGTCAATCAGACCGTGACGGCGAATCGTCCCGGCCACCGCCTGCACCGTCTTGTGACGCGTTACTGCCATGCGAGCATTATAGGTCGCCCCGCCACCGACCGCCAGCATGTGCCGCCCGGGCGCCCGGGCGCCCGGGCGCCGGCGGTCACGGCGCGTGTGACCACGCTGTGAGGACGAAATGGCCCCGGTGCCAGCGGAGGTGCGCAGTTAATCGTTTGATTCCTATGCATGACCGCCATATGATGCAAACCTGACGCACCAGGCAAACATGTCCCAGCGAACAGGCAAAAGGAAATTCGGGTGTCCCAACTGCCACCGGACCTGACACTGCGAGTCGGGCAGGATTACACGGCACGGCAACTCTATCGCGCCGCGCTGCGGAACTGCCGCGCCAACTTCTGGCCCGCCCTGGGCTACCTGATGTTGGCCTCGCTCATCGTCTGGGTGCCGGTCTTCGTCATTGGCGGGTGCATGGGCTGCCTGGCTTTGCCGCTGTTCGCCGCCGTTTACATACTGGCGGGTATTCACCTGATGGGTGGCTACGGCTGGGCGGTCGTCTGCATATTCGACAATCGCCGCATGCGGACCGACGACCTGTTCTACGGATTCCGCACACGGTACGGCCCGCTGGCCCTGCTGGGACTTCTGGAAATGGTTGCCGCCGGCGTGCCCACGGTGCTTCTTGCCACGGTCGGCATTATCATCCTCGTTCAGTCCGGGGGATCGCTCGGTGTAGGTGCCCTGTCGTCAATCGGTTTCAGCGCCGCCTGGGTTGTCGGGCTCGTCCTCATGGTGCTGATTCCCTTTGCCGCCCACGCT
>JAACEH010000289.1 GCA_011682595.1 Anaerolineaceae bacterium | reverse complement strand
CCCTCGACCGAACCGATCAGGTTCGCCGAGTGGACCGCGTCGGACCCCACGCGCTCCTTGTCGACGATGGCCAGGTTGCCGCCCAGGTGCTGGGCGTAGAAGCGGGCCCGCTTGACGCTGCCCACGTCCGGCGAAACGACGGCCAGGTTCTTCTCGATGCCCAGGCCTCTGAAGTGCTTAACGAAGACCCTGCCGGCCAAAAGCTGGTCCAGGGGGATGTCGAAGAAGCCCTGAATCTGGTTGGCGTGCAGGTCGACCGTCAGCACGCGGTCGGCCCCGGCGGTGACCAGCATGTTGGCCACCAGCTTGGCGGTGATCGGCGTGCGGCCCTCGTCCTTGCGGTCCTGCCGGGCATAGCCGTAATAGGGCAGCACGGCCGTGATACGCTCGGCCGACGCCCGGCGGATGCAGTCCAGGTAGATCAGCAGCTCCATCAGGTAGTCGTTCGGCCGATGGGCAACGCTCTGGATGACGAAGATGTCGCGGCCGCGAATGTCCTCCTCGAGCCGGACAAACGTTTCGCCGTCCGGGAATTGGCTCAGCGAGACCATGCCCATGGGAATGTCCAGGTGCCGGCATATCTTCCGGGTCAGCTCGGGATTGCTCGAACCGGAAAAAATCTTCAATTCGCGGTTCATCGTCCTGCTCCTTAGCCTCCTGGGGCCTGTCGACCTGGCTCGGCCGCCCTGTCGAACACCTGAAAACTGGCTACCCGGCCTGGACTTGAACCAGGAACGGAAGGACCAAAACCTTCTGTGTTACCAATTACACCACCGGGTAACCGATCGTCGAAGCTCTTACTCTACCGTGCAACCGGCTGCTGCTTGCCGTCCGGAACCTCCAGGACGGCGCCGCTTGCCGCACTGGTCACCAGACTGGCGTAGCGGGCCAGCCAGCCGGTCTGGATCTTCGGCTTGGGGGCCTTCGCTGCTTTGCGGCGGTTCTTCAACTCCGACTCGCTGACCTTCAGCGTCAGTCTGCGGGTTGGTATGTTGATATCGATTTTGTCGCCGCTGCGGACCAGGCCGATGGCGCCGCCCGAGGCCGCCTCCGGGGAAACGTGGCCGATGCACGGCCCGCGCGTTCCGCCGCTGAAGCGGCCGTCGGTGATCAGGGCCACCTTGTCCGAGAGGCCTTGCCCGACCAGGGCCGCCGTCGGGCTGAGCATCTCGCGCATGCCCGGACCGCCCTTTGGCCCCTCGTAACGAATGACCAGCACCTGGCCCGCCTTGGCCCGGCCGCCCAGAATGTACTTCATGGCCGCATCCTCGCTGTCGAAGCAGACCGCCTTGCCGGTGCAACGCAGCATCGACTCGGTGACCGCCGACTGCTTGACGATGCAACCGTCCTTGGCCAGGTTGCCGCGAAGGACCGCGATGCCGCCCTCGCTGCGGTAGGCCTCCTTGGGGTCGCGGATGACGTCGCCGTCGTGCAGGACCGCCTTTTGGGCGATCTGTCGCGTGCCCAGGCCCGAGACGGTCAGCTTGCAGTTGTTCAGCCGGCTGCCCAGACGCTTGATGACCGCCGGAATACCGCCGGCGAACTCCAGGTCTTCCATCATGTGATCGCCGCCGGGACGCATGTTGCAGATGTGCGGTATGCGGCGGCTGACCGTGTCGATTGTTTCCAGCGGCAAGTCCACCCCGGCCTCATGGGCAATGGCCGGAATGTGCAGGCAGGTATTGGTCGACCCGCCCAGGGCCATGTCGATGGCCAGTGCGTTCTCGAAAGCCGACCTGGTCATGATCTTCAGCGGCAGAACGTTCTCCTGAACCAGTTGCACAATCCGCTGGCCGCTGGCGTAAGCGATCCGCTGCTTCCTGGCCCCGACGGCCAGCGCCGTGGCGCAGCCCGGCAGGCTCATGCCCAGGGCTTCGGTCACGCAGGCCATGGTGTTGGCCGTATACATGCCCTGGCAACTGCCCGCCCCGGGGCAGGCCTCCATCTCCAGGCAGGTCAGTTGGGCGTCGGTGATCTTGCCCGCCTGCCGCTGGCCGACGGCCTCGAAGGTGTCGCGGACCAGGCTCAACTTGCGTCCGGCGTGATGGCCCGAGACCATCGGCCCGCCGGTCACCACGATCGTCGGCACGTTCAGCCGGGCCGAAGCCATCAGCATGCCCGGCGTGATCTTGTCGCAGTTGGTCAGCATGACCATGCCGTCCAGGCGGTGAGCGATCATGACCGACTCGATCAGGTCGGCGATCAGTTCGCGGCTGGGCAGACTGTAATGCATGCCCTGGTGGCCCATGGCGATGCCGTCGCAGATGCCCGGCACCGTGAACAGGAAGCTGGTGCCGCCGCCGGCGTGGATGCCTTTCTCGATGTCGCGCTCCAGGCGGCGCATGTGCACGTGGCCGGGAATCAACTCGGTGAACGACGAGCATAGTCCGATCAGCGGCTTGGCCAGATCGTCGGGCGACTTGCCGGTCGCGTAAAAAAGCGCACGGTTCGGCGCCCACTGGTAGCCGGAGCGAAACTTGTCGCTACTGAGCTCGTTTTTCTTTCTCTTGATTTTCTTGTCACTGGCCATGCGGCCTCACCTCCGAGCAACGAAGGAACAAGATTACCGACACAACCGACGGCACAGCACACACTGCCACCGTCGGAGCATTTGTCCTGGCCGTCACTTTTCTACTCACGCGCTTCAGAACACAGCATCCGACCTTCGGCGGTCGGCGGCTCAGGCGGTGCATCCGGCCCGGGCGCGGGGGATTGGTGCGGCGCCATTTGCCCGCCTCCGAGGCATGAGCCGAATCGCCGCCGATTCGGCCCCGTGGCCCCGATTTCCAACTCGGGACCGACCCCCTGGGAGACAGGGTTTTGCACAAGAGGGAGGACTATAGCAAAAAGAAACACCCCTGTCAACTTTTTGTCGCCGCCGGTCGCTCCTGGGGGTGCACGTCACGTTTGTAGGTGGATTTTTCATGCGACGGGGTGGCATGGGCTGCTTGGAGAGCCCATGTCGTGGAATCACGGAACATGCGT